>DASRSQ010000843.1:0-12544 GCA_035656475.1 Gemmataceae bacterium
TGCCGAGCACGGCACCGGTCCGCGTTTGCGCGGAGCCGCCGTGATCTCCCATGCGCTTCGCCAAACCGAAATCGGTGATGTGCGGCTCGTCGTCCATGTCGATCAGAACGTTCGACGGCTTGAGGTCACGATGCAGGATGCCATTGCGATGCGCATGATGCACCGCGCGGGCCAGGATGCGGACGTACCGAGCCGCGAGCTTGCCCGGCAAGGGACCTTGGGCGATCTTGTGATCGAGGCTGATGCCCTCGATGTAGTCCATCGTGAAGTAATGCTGGCCGTCCACCGAGTCGATGTCGTGGACCGGGACGATATTGGGATGCTTGAGCCGGGCGGCGGCCTCGGCTTCGGTCTTGAAGCGTGCCACGTCATCCGCGTTGGCCAGCCGGCCGGACAGGATCATCTTGAGAGCGACGACGCGATCGAGCGTGGTCTGGCGGGCGCGATAGACGACGCCCATGCCGCCGCGGGCGACTTCGGTCAAGAGCTCGTATTCGCCAAAGCGCTGGCCGACGCTGGCGTTAAAGATTTGCACCGAGGTCGGCTCATGCAGCGTCGGCATGTCGGCGGCCTCGCGGGTGTTGAGCCGCGGGTTGCCAGCATTCGGTGTCGGTTCCGGCAAGTTATCGACGGTGTGGTCGTTGGCCATGGTAGGTCGAGCGCCCAGGGCAAACCCCTGACTGAGACAGCGGCGAAAGAAGCGAATGCAACCCGTGAGATGAATATCATATCAGAAACGACCTCATCGCATACTAACCCGAAGCGCAAGCGAGGGATCGCCAGGAGCAGAACATGAATGCCGCGGACCAACGCCGATTGCTGAGCGACGTCGAATCCTTCTGCAACGAACTGCGTGAGCACGAGGAGCTGTGCTACGTCGATCACACGTTCAACCATCACCTGCTGCCCTTGGCGCAAAAGTACAATATTCTCGGCATGCCGGTGCCAACCGAGTACGGCGGCCGCGGCGCCGACACCGTCACCTATGCGAAGGCGCTCGCTCGCATCGGCCAGGAAGGGACCGGCGTCCGCACGTTCTTCTCCGGGCACACCAGCATCGGCCAGTATCCGATCATGACGTGGGGCAGCGAGGAGCAGAAACGCCGCTATCTGCCGCCGTCGTGCAAGGGGGAAAAGATCCTCGCCTTCGGCCTGACCGAGCCCGACGCCGGCAGCAACCCGCTCGAGATGACCACGACCTACGAGCGCAAGACCGATCACTTCGCCCTCAACGGCGTCAAATATCTCATTTCCAATGCCGGCATCGCTCACGCCATCGTTGCCTTCGCGTATCCGACGGTGCCCTCACCCCCCACCCCTCTCCCAGAAGGAGAGGGGAGACAGGCACGCCGCGTCAGTGCGTTTATCATCGACACCGATGTCCCTGGCCTCGAGCGCGAGGACCTGCTTGCCAAGGTTGGCATGCCGACCGCGAACACCGGCATGTTCTCGCTCACCGATTACCATTGTCCGTTTGGCAACATGCTCGGCCCCGAAGGGGACGGCTTTCGCATCGCCATGGGCACGCTCGTCTCTGGCCGGCTCAGCGTTGCCGCGGGCTGCCTTGGCGTCATTGAGGATTGCCTGATCGAATCGGTCCGCTACGCCAAGGAACGCACCCAGCATGGCAAGGCGATCGGCAAGCATCAGCTCGTGCAGGAGCACCTGACCGCGATCGAGATGGCTCGCCTGGCAAGCGAGGCGCTCGTGATAAAGGCCGCCGAAGCGAAAGATGCGAGCGCCGCCGACCCGCAAAACGCGGAGTTGAAGGCGAACGCCGAGATGCTCGCCGCGAAGGCGAAGCTGTACGCGAGCAATGCGGCCTGGGAAGCTGCTGACCACGCGGTGCAAATTTTTGGCGGCCGCGGCTGGTCGACCCTGTATCGCCCCGGCCGGCACCTGATGGATGTGCGCGTGTGCCGAATCTACGAAGGGACTGACGAGATCCTGAAGCTCAAGGTTGCCTCGGCATTACTGGGAGGCAAGGAATATGAGGCGTACAAGTGACCTGGGGGGATCAATCCGATGCAACGTCGCAATTTCCTGCATTTTGCCGTACATGGCATCGGCGGCGCCGCCCTGGCGTCGCTGCTGGCGCGCGACGGCAAACTCGCAGCGGCGCCCGGCGAAGCGAGCGATCCGCCGCCGCATCATGCAGCCGCGGCGCGGCGCGTCATCCACATCTGCCTGTGCGGCGCCATGAGCCAGGTTGACTCGTTCGACTACAAACCCGCGCTCGCTCGCCTGCATGGGCGCTCGCTGCAATCGTCGGAACGGCCTGACGTCTTCTTCGGCCAGGTCGGCCTCTTACGGCAAAGCGACTGGACCTTTCGCCAGCGCGGCCAGAGCGGCCTGTGGATCTCGGACCTCTTTCCCGAAATCGCTCAGGTTGCGGATGAGTTGACCGTGATCAACTCGATGGTCGCGGAGACGTCGAATCACACGCCGGCGACGTTTCAGGAGAATACGGGTTTTCGCCTAAACGGCTTTCCGACGCTCGGCGCGTGGCTGTCGTACGGCCTGGGCAGCGAGACCGACAACCTGCCCGCGTTCGTCGTCATTCCCGACACGCGCGGCCAGCCGGCCGGCGGCCCGATCAACTGGTCGAACGGCTTCCTCCCCGCCCGGCATCAAGGCGTCATGATGCGCAGCCAGGGAACGCCAATCGACGACCTATTCCCCGCGCGCACCTTGCCCAGCGGCGCCGACCGGGCCGCGCGCGACCTGGTTGACGCGATGAATCAGCGGCATCAGGCGGAGCGGCCGGGGGATGATGCGCTGGCGGCGCGGATTCGCAGCTACGAACTGGCTGCCCGCATGCAGCTTGCGGTCCCGGAGGTTGCCGATCTCGCTCAAGAGACTGCCGCCACGCAAGCGCTGTATGGCCTCGATCGTCCGGAGAGTGCCGATTTCGGCCGCGGCTGCCTGATGGCGCGCCGCCTGATCGAGCGCGGCGTCCGCTTCGTGCAACTCTTCTCCGGCGGCTCGTTCGGCGGGCCACGTATCAACTGGGATGGCCACGAGAATATGAGGCAGAATCATGGCCAGGAAGCCGCCCGCATCGACCGCCCGATTGCCGGCCTGTTACGTGATCTGCGCCGTCGCGGCATGATTGACGACACGCTGGTTTTGTTCACGACCGAGTTCGGCCGCACCCCGTTCACGCAATCGGCGGCCAACGTCGTCGGCCTGGGCCGCGATCACAACCAGTATGGCTTCTCGGTCTGGCTCGCGGGCGGCGGGATCAAGCATGGCATTGCGCACGGCGCCACTGATGAAGTGGGCTGGAAGTCGGTCGAAGGTGTGGTGTCGTGGTATGACTTTCATGCCACGGTACTGTATTTGCTGGGCATCGATCATGAGCGGCTGACATTTTACCACAACGGCATTCGCCGTCGCCTCACGAATGTACACGGCGACGTGATTCGCAACGTTCTTGCGTGATTTGCCCGGTCGTTTGAGAGATTCGTATTGCTTGCTGTCCGGTTTGAAGTAAAGTATGACCGTGTGACTAATTTTACCCGCGAAAGAATTTCCATGAGTGAATCTCCCCGTCCCGGTTTTTTCAACTCGATCTTCCATTGGGTTGTGCCGGTCAACGACGATCAGCCTGTCGGCAACCTCAGCATGAAGGTGGACTGGGTTCGTGCGATCCCGTTCATTCTGCTCCATGTCGGTTGCCTGGCGGTGTTTCTGATTCCAAATCCGGTGAGCTGGCTGGCCATCGTGATTGCGGTCGGGTTGTACGCTCTCCGCGTCTTCACCTTGACCGGGTTCTACCATCGCTATTTTTCGCACCGCTCGTTCAAGACGTTCCGAATCGTGCAGTTCATCTTTGCGGTGATCGGTTGCTCGTCCGTGCAGCGTGGTCCACTCTGGTGGGCCGCCCATCATCGGCACCATCATGTGCACTCCGATGACCCGGAAGACCTGCATTCGCCGAAGCAGCAGGGCATTCTCTTCAGCCACACGGGTTGGTTCCTGACGCCCCGGGCCCTGCCAACGCGTTTCAAGCTCATTCCCGACTTCGCCAAGTATCCCGAGCTGCGTATGCTCGATCGCTGGGACCTGCTCGTCCCCGTGATCATGGGCGTACTTCTCTTCGCCTTCGGCGAACTGGTTGGCTACATAGATCCGGAAGTCAGCGGCTTGCAGCTCTTGATTTGGGGCCTGTGCATCTCGACCGTTGCGGTCTACCAGGTGACATACCTCGTCAATTCCGCGACGCACCTCATCGGCACGCGCCGCTACGAGACGAAGGATGACAGTCGCAACAGCCTGATCATCGCTCTTTTGACATTTGGCGAAGGCTGGCACAATAATCACCACCACTATCCGAATTCGACACGCCAGGGTTTCTTCTGGTGGGAAATCGACATCACCTATTACACGCTTCTCTTCATGAGCGCGCTCGGCCTGGTCTGGGACCTGAGAGCAGTGCCGCAGCGAATCTTGGAGCCGAAGAAGAAGCCGGAGGAAGTGTCGGCGACGGTGCCGGCGCTCGCGGAAGCGCAGCCGGCGACGCAGCAGTAGGACACCGTCTTCGGCGGGTTCGCAATTCCGAGGCGGTTGTCGTGATTATGGCTCGGACGGTGTGTTGTGCACACTACTCCGGGCCAATTCATTTTCGCCCGAGAAATCTTTTTTTTCGACAGGCACGAGCAAAAACGGCGCACTGTGGGTATAAGGCCTACAGGAGCGCATCATGCCACTCGATCCCAAACGTGTCCAAGCAGTTTTTCTCGCTGTGACGGAAACAACGGATCCGGACGCCCGGGCCGCCCTGCTCGACCGCGAATGCGCTGGCGATACGGAGTTGCGACAGCGGATCGAGGCGTTGCTGCGCGCCGACGGTTCGCGCGACAGCGTGCTCGATGCGGTGCCGAACTTTGAAGCGGACACGCCCGACGAAGAATCGACGCAGGCGCTCGATTCATCGACGGGCTCACCGATCATCGCTCCCGCGACCGAAACGACCGGCAACCACTCGCCGCACGGCGACCTCAACTTTCTGGCCCCCTCCAGCAAGCCGGGCAGCATCGGGCGACTCGGCCATTACGAAATCCTGAAAGTGATCGGCCAGGGCGGCTTCGGCACCGTCTTCAAGGCCTTCGATGAAAAGCTGCATCGCATGGTGGCGATCAAGGCCCTGTCCCCGGCATTCGCGGCCCACGGCGCCGCCCGCAAGCGCTTCATCCGCGAGGCTCGCACCGCTGCCGCCATCAAGAACGAACATGTCGTCAGCATCTACGACGTCGATGAGGACGCTCAGACGCCGTACCTGGCGATGGAAATCATCGACGGCATCTCGCTGCAAGACAAGCTCGACAAGCATGGCCCTCTCGGATTGAAGGAGATCCTGCGGATCGGCTCGCAGATGGCTGGTGGGCTGGCGGCGGCGCACAAGCAGGGGCTCGTGCATCGCGACATCAAGCCCGCCAACATCCTGCTGGAGAATGGCGTCGAGCGCGTCAAGATCACCGACTTCGGGCTGGCCCGCTCGGTTGACGACGCAAGCGTGACGCAATCAGGCACCGTCGCCGGCACGCCGATGTACATGTCGCCGGAGCAAGCAGAAGGAGTGACGATCGATCATCGCTCCGACCTGTTCAGCCTGGGCACGGTGCTATACGCGATGTGCACCGGCCATCCGCCGTTCCGCGCGTCGGGCACGCATGCGGTGCTGAAACGCGTCATCGACGCATCGCCGCGGCCGATCCGCGAAATCAACAGTGAGATTCCCGAGTGGCTGTGCGACATCATCAGCAAGCTGCACGCGAAGAGGCCGGAGGACCGGTTTCAGAAGGCGAAGGAAGTAGCGGAGTTGCTGGAGGAACATCTGGCGCACTTGCAGCAACCCGCGACGGCGCCGCGCCCCGCTCCGGTGCTCGTTCCTGCGCCGGCTGCCAAGGTGCCCATTCCTGCCGTGGCGTATCGCCTGAGCGCGGTCGTCGCGACCGCGCTTTGCTTCGTTGCCGGTATCTTCGGTATCCTGGCGCTGCTGGGAAGTATCGCCAACTTTCGCGATTCCACGTTGCTTTACCTCGGTGCGGGGCTGTTTGCGATCAGCAGTGTTACGGTGGCCTGGCAGTATCGCCGGATGCGAGCGACCCGACCGTGGACTCCTATCAATTATCCGCTCGCCGTCAGCCTGGCGACGACCGCAGCGGGATGTGCGGTCCTCGGCTACTTTTGGCCGGCCCCTGCCAACGCGGTGGGATATGTGCATATCACGCCGGCGAATGAGCCGGTCGATTTTTCGATTCAGGACAAGAGCAACAACACCGTTTTCGACACGCGCTGGGTGTTGCCGCGTACGGACGATGCGCCTGCCCAGGACGGTTTCGCCCTCGATCTCGACCGCCGATTTCACAAGGTCGCCAAGAATCACGGCTATACGACCTTTGTGTTGCCAGTCGGCGAGTACACGCTGCTGGCGATCAAGGAGTCCAAGTGGTACCATCGCGAGAAACTCACCGTCGGCAACACTCCCTCGTCGATTCGCATACCGTCGCCGCCCGAGGAGACTGGCTGGGCGCAGCTCTTCAATGGCAAGGATCTGACGGGATGGAGGGAATTCGGCGCCACCCGCTCCAGCGGCGGGGAAATCGTCCTCTTCCCAGACACCGCCGTGGACACGATCAAGTCGCTGCCCGCCCATTTTCAGTTGCGCATGCAAGTGAAGCTGACGACCGGCACCGGCGTCATCCGCTTCGGCGCCGAGCCTCGCCAGGCGCAAGCGAATCCGCCTTACCCCAAAGACGGCTGGTATATCGAGCTTCGCCAGGTGGGCGATCGAGTGTCCGTTGAAGTTAGCGCTCGAAGTCCTGCCAATGAAAACGGGCCGGGAAGCACCGCCACCCATGGCACGGGTGCAAAAATCGGTGAATGGTTCACGCTGGAGATCACTGCCAAGGACAAGAAAACCGAATTGCGCATCAACGACGATGCCGTCCCGGCCGTATTCGGCGACCTCAAACCAGGCGTGTTGAGCCTGTGGAACAACGGCGTTCGCGACTCGAAAATCGCCTTCCGCAACATCAGGGTCAAGGAATTGCCGGGTGCAACTCTTCACCGGCAAGGACCTCGCCGGCTGGACGATTCACCCGAGTGAACCGAACCGAAAGTGGGCCGTCAACGACGGGGCGCTGACGCTAGACGGGTCGCTGCGAGGGCACCTGTTCTCCACGCGTGACGATATTCGTGATGTCCACCTCCGGATCGAGGCCAAGTGCGAGGGGAACACCTCGGCCATTGGCGTTCGTGTCCCATTCACATTGGAGGAGGGGGGCACCGTGCGGTGCTACGGCGCACGCCTGGGAACGCGCGATGCATTCGGACCGTTCACCTTCGGCAACGCCTCGAAGGAGCTGTTCGTGAAACGCGGCGAGTGGTTTACGCAGGAATTGATTCTGAGGAAAGACAAGCTCACCGTAAAAATCAACGGCGAGGAAGTGCAGACCTTGACGGCACCGCTTCAGGAACAGCGCGGCCGAGTGGTGCTATCCGTACTTCCCGGGGAGGCGAAGTTCCGCAAGATCGAGATCAAGGAATTGCCGCCGGACTAATACCGGTTGAACGTCATTCCCATTTGCTCCAGCCGATATGACCACTATGCATTGGCGCCACTGCGTTGCAACCGCGCGATGCGTTGCATAAGATGCGCTTCGTCCCGAAGCTTTCGAGGAGAAGCGCCATGAAGCCGATCGCCGCCGTCGTCGTCCTGCTGAGCTGCGCTGCCGTTGTCCATGCTCAAGGAATCGACGCAGCAACCGTGGCGGCGTACGAGAAGTTCAACGGCGAGTACGGCAGCTTCGTCAAGGTCGACGACGACGTCGTGTTCCAGCCCGGCCGGGCCAAGGCGCAAAGCGGCCTGCCCGCCTTTCGCTTTCGCACTTTTCCGAAATCGGCCCTCCCAGCGGTCAGCGTGCCATTCGGCCTGGACCTGTCCGGCTCCAATGTCAGCGACGCCGACCTCAAGCAGGTTGCGGGACTGACGAACCTCACGAACCTGAACCTCGCCGGTGCCAGGATCAGCGACGCCGGCCTCGCCTCGCTCGCGCCGCTCGCCAATGTGGCGACGCTGAACCTGGTCGGCACCGGCGTCACCGACGCGGGAATCAAGGATCTGGCCCCCCTGAAAAATCTGTCCGCGCTCAGCCTGCCGATGGGAGTGACCGACGCTGGCTTCAAGGATCTGACGGCGCTCAGGAGCTTGAAGACGCTGCAGCTCGCGTTCACGCAAGCCAGCGACGACGGCATGGCATCGATCGGCGCCCTCAAGGGGCTCACCGGGCTGAGCCTCGCGGGGCCCAGGATCAGCGATGCGGGCATTAAACAGCTGACGCAGCTCAAAGGCCTGACCTCGCTCAGCCTGCGTTGCCCCAAGATCACCGACGCCGGCATGAAATCGCTCAGGCCATTGACCGGCATCAACAGCCTGGACTTGAGCTACACGCAGGTCACCGGCGTCGGACTCAAGGAGCTGTCGGCATATAAGAACCTGACTTCGCTCAACCTATGGTTCACGCAAGTGAACGACGCCGGCCTGAAGGAGGTGGCGACGCACCGGGAGCTGACGACGCTCAAGCTTTACGGCCCCGAGATCACCGACAAGGGCATGAAGCAAGTCGCCTATCTCACCCACCTGACGACGCTGCACCTGGAGTCGACGCGCGTCGGCGACAAGGGATTGCGCGACCTGGCGTCGCTCAAGAAGCTGGCCGCGCTGCACCTGAATTCCACGTCAATCAGCGACGCGGGCCTGACGGAGCTCGCCGTGCTACCCAAGCTTGGCACGCTTGCCCTGCACGATACCGACATCACGGACAAGGGCATGAAGAACCTGTCCGCGTGCAAGAATCTATCCAGCCTTTACCTCAATCTCACGAAGGTGACTGACAAAGGGCTCAGAGATGTGGCGTCGCACAAGGGCCTGACGCTGCTCGACGTGACCAAGACGGGCGTCACCGATGCGGGCATGCGCGAGCTGACGCCGCTTGCGAAGCTGCGCACGCTCAACCTACAAGCAACGCGCGTCGGCGACGCGGGGTTGAGAACACTGACTAAGCTGTCCGGTATCACGATGCTCGGATTGGGGGACACCAATGTCAGCGATGGCGGCCTGGCAGAACTGGGCGCGTTCAAGGATCTGACCTGGCTCGATCTCGGCGGCTGCCAGATTACTGACGCCGGCGTCAAGCATCTCGCTGTGCTGTCGACGCTCACCGATCTCAACCTGGGCGCGACCAAGGTCACCGACAAGGGTTTGCTCCAGTTGACCCCGCTGCACAATCTTTCGTCGCTCGGCGTCGACGAGGCGCGCGTCACCGTGGAAGGCGCCGCGGATTTGCGCAAGGCGATGCCAAAATGTTTCGTCTATGGTAGGTGAGGAGCATCTACCAGGACCGAATCGACGCGATGGGGCGACATTGGCACCGGCCATGGTCGTGCCTCTTGTTGTGCCTTTGCTTGATTTGGTTTATGCACTGGTTGGTCGGAGATGCGTTCGAGGCGCAGGTCGTCTGCGAAGACGCGCCAGGAAGTCGATTTCGTGCCGCCGTCGATATCGAAGGGTTGCTCTGGACCGGCGACTTGAATGCGGGCCTGGCGTGTGCTCGCAAGCACGATCGCCGTGTGTTCCTTGCGATCCACGCAGTCGCGGATACAAACGCACGGTACAACGAATTGACGGCTTTCCGAGAGCCTCGCGTCCGAACCGCGATGAAGCGGTATCTTCTGGTGATGTTGCACGTCGATTGGGTTCCCCCGGCATTCCTTCTCACACCGACGCACGGTGAACTGCGGAAGGTAGGTGAGGCAAATCTGAAATTCGAGCAAGTCCGGTTCGGCACGCTCCAGGAACCGCTCTACGCCGTGTTGCAGCCGACAGGTGATGGTGATTTTCACGTCGTGGGAATCCATGACCAGGTTTGCCTGCGCGACACGGAGCGGTTCGAGAGTTTTTTGCATTATCCGCATGTGACGCCCAGGGACGGCTGGTGGCGAAGCGTCGTTGACAAGGTTCAAAGCGCTGTGAAAAAAGCGAAGCAGTGATCGGCGTCCCCCCCTTCACCTCTCGTTCCCTACTCCTGTCTAACGCGAGCCCCACCGTTGCTCGCAGATGCGACTTGCGCTTCGGTTCGTCGCAATGCGACCATAACCCGCATCGGCGAGCGATGGCGGGACTCGCGTTGCTCGACCCACCCTACAAACAGGGCTACAAAACAGGGCGAACTTTCGGCACTCAGCTCGATTGCAGTCTCCGCAAGATGGATGAAACGGGAAACGGTGTTTCCGGATGCGCGCTCCCAAGCGGGTTTTCGGAACGAGATGTCGGGGATTTTCCCGCAAACGCTATTCGCCTCTTTTCGCTGGCCGATTTCTTCATATTCTGTCTCTTTTACGCGGATTGTGAAGGTTCCCGGCAAGACATCTTGCTCGGAATGTCCTCCGTGTGGTACATAAACTCTTGCAGTAGCAATGTTTTGCCGCGGTTCGGCTGCTGCAAACCAGGTCGGGCTCGTGGACGCCTGGGATTTTTTTGTGCGTGCTTGCGAGCCGCCTAGGGAGGACCAGCAGTGGCAACCACTGAAGAACGGATCATCCAGATCGTTTGCGACAATCTGGGCGTCAACAAGGAGCAAGTCACGCGCAACACTTCTTTCCAGGAAGACATCGGCGCCGACTCGCTCGACATCGTTGAACTCGTCATGGAGCTCGAAGAAGAATTCGAGATCACCATCCCCGACGAGGAAGCCGAGAAGATCAAGACCGTCGGCCAGGCCATCGACTATATCGAAGCCAAGCTCAAGGAAAAAGGTTCCGGCGGCGGTGCGCCCCCCGCGCCCCCGGCCAGCTAAAACGGCACTCCCCTCGCCTTTGGGAGAGGGGCTGGGGGGTGAGGGAACTCATTAACCCGGCGTCGCCGATCAACGTCACAGGCAGGGATCCGAAGCCAGCAGTCGGTCGCCCAGTTATCAGTCGTCACGAAGCATCATGGCTGCCCATCTCTAGTGATTCCTGATCCTGACTCCTGGCTCCTATCCTCAATCCGCATTCTTGAGGCCTAAAAGGAGTCCTTTCGCAATGATGCGACGTGTCGTCATCACCGGCATGGGGGTGGTCACTCCGCTCGCTGTCGATCTGAATTCGTACTGGGACCGCCTCCTCTCCGGCAAAAGCGGCATCGGCTACATCGAAGAAGTCGATACCAAGGAGTTCAAGGTCAAGATCGGCGGCGAAGTCAAGAACTGGAATACCGACAAGTACTTCGATTCCAAAGCCGCCCGCCGCATGGACCGGTTCTCGCAGTTTGCCATGGTCGCGGCTCTCGAAGCCTGGGCCGACGCCGGCATGGACATCGCCAAGGAAGATCCCTTCCGCCTTGGCGCCATCATTGGCAGCGGCATCGGCGGCCTCAACGAGTACGAAGATCAGCACACCAAGTTCATGCAAGGCGGCGGTCCCCGCGGCATCAGCCCGTTCGTCATCCCGAAAATGATGTCAAACGCCGCCGCGGGCAATGTCTCCATTCACCTCGGCCTGTCCGGCCCGAGTCGATCAGTCTCGACCGCCTGCGCCAGCGCCGCCGACGCCATCGGCGATGCCTTTCGCACCATTCAGCTCAACGACGCCGACGTCGTGGTGGCCGGCGGTTCGGAAGCGGCAATCACCGACATGGGCCTGGGCGGCTTCATCTCCGCTCGCGCCCTTTCCTCCCGCAACGACGCCCCGCAGCTCGCCTCACGCCCGTTCGACAAGGACCGCGACGGCTTCGTCCTCTCCGAAGGCGCCGGCGTCGTGATCCTCGAGGAGCTCGAACACGCCAAGAAGCGCGGCGTGCGCATCTACGCCGAGCTGCTCGGCGCTGCCAGCACCTCCGACGCCTACAACATCACCGCCCCGCATCCCGAGGGGCTCGGCGCCTCGCGGGCCATGCAACTCGCTCTCAAGTGCGCCCGTCTCAATACCACCGACATCGACTACATCAACGCCCACGGCACCAGCACCGACCTCGGCGACGCGGCCGAGACCCTGGCCGTCAAGAAAGTCTTCGGCGACCACGCCAGGAAGCTCGCCATCTCCAGCACCAAGAGCATGATCGGCCATCTCTTGGGCGCCAGCGGAGGCGCCGAACTCGTGGCCACCGTCATGTCGATCAAGGACGGCATCGTCCATCCGACGATCAACCTGCAAACGCCCGACCCGGCCTGCGACCTCGACTACGTCCCGAACGTCGCCCGCAAGATGCCGGTGCGCTACGCCCTGTCCAACAGCTTCGGCTTCGGCGGCCACAATTCCAGCCTCGTCGTCGGCGCGTTGCGTTAACAAGACCAGAACCCCAGGGATGAGGTGCTCCGAATCCCTGGGGGCCTCCTCTGGCCGACGGTTCCGCTTGACGCCTTTCCCCATCGACGTTATCACTCCTGTCGAAATCGATAATCCACGACTGTTCCCATTGTGCCTGGCTTGCCCTGACCGGACAAGGATCCCGTATGACCACGGCGGCACGATTGCGCTGGATGGGGGCGACGGCGCTGCT
>DASRSQ010000844.1:0-2606 GCA_035656475.1 Gemmataceae bacterium
AGAGCCTGACCGGCATCGCCGGCGCCTTTGCGGCCTGGGAAGGCATCATCAACGCAGGCATTCGCCTGTACGTGCGGGCGCTCGATTTCGTCCTGGCGCATCGCGGCAGCGTCATCGGCGGGGCGTTCTGCCTGCTCGTCATCATCATCGTGCTGCTCGTGCCGTCGATGCGGCGCGACTTCTTCCCCGAGGTCGATTCGGGCGCTTTCGAGATCGCCGTGCGGGCGCCGAGCGGGACACGCATTGAGAATACCGAGCAGATCATCAAGAAAGTCGACCTGTTCGTGCGCGACACGATCCCGAAGAAGGACCTGCAGATCGTCATCGCCGAGCTCGGCGTGTCGTCCGACTGGTCCGCGGCGTACACGCCAAACTCCGGGCCGATGGACGCGGTGGTGAAGGTGCAGCTCAACGAGCATCGCGCGCACTCGGCCGAGGAGTACATTCGCCTGCTGCGGCAGGGGTTCAAGACCCACCCGAACTTCGCGGGGCTCGATTTCTCGTTCGATTCCGGCGGTCTGGTACGCGGCGCGCTCAACGAGGGCAAATCAAGCCCGATTAACATTCAGATCGTCGGCAAGAAACAGAAGCCGCTCTTCATCCTTGCCGACATGATTCTGGAATCGGTGGGCAGTGGCAAGGTCAGGGGAGTCGCGGATGCCCGTAAGCTGCAGCGCGACAACGCGCCGGAGCTGCGCATCGTCGTCGATCGCACTGCCGCCTCCAACCTCGGTCTGAGCCAGGAAGACATCATGAAGAACGTTATCGCCGCCACCAACTCCAGCGCGACCTTCAACAAGAAAAACATCTGGTTCGATAACCGCGGCGGCAATCAGTACTACGTCGGCGTCCAGTTCCCCAGCAAGGAATTCCAGAGCAAGGACGACATCCTCAACATCCAGGTCACTAGCCCCAAGCAGGGCAAGTCGATCCCGCTCTCCCTCGTCGCCAGCATCGTCGACGGCAATGTCCCGACCGACGTGCACCACGTCAATTTCCAGCCCGCCCTCGATCTGACCATGAACGTCGAAGGCGTCGACCTCGGCCACGTCAGCAACGACGTCGCCGAGGTGCTCGACCAGTTCGGCAAGCGCAACAGGGCTGGATCGTGGACCCCCTACGACCCGGCCTACCTGGTGCGCGACAAGGACGGTTTCACCTATTCCAATCCGCGCGCCCCGGAAGGCGCCGAGCCGAAATACCTCGAAGGCAGCAAGCTGATCCTCACCGGCGAATACACGCGCATGCAGGACACGTTCAAGTACATGGGCTTCTTTCTCGTGCTGGCGGCGGTCCTGATCTATTTCCTGATGGTCGCGCTCGACAAATCGTTTCTGGCACCCCTGAGCGTCATGATGATTGTGCCCCTGTGCCTGATCGGCATTCTGCCCATGCTTTGGCTCACCGGCAGCGCCATTAACGTGCAGTCGATGCTTGGCTTCATCTTCATCGTGGGCATCCAGGTCGCCAACACGGTGCTCATGACCGATTACGCCCAGGAGTTGCGCCGTCATGAGGGCTTGAGCGCGGTCGAGGCCATTCGCAAGGCGGCGGCCCTGCGGGTTCGCCCGATCACCATGACCGCCCTCGCGGCCTTCTTCGCCATGCTCCCGACTGCGTTGTCGCTCGAGCGCGGCGGCGAAGCGAATGCCCCGCTCGCCCGCGCCATCCTTGGCGGCCTCATTGCCGGCGAACCCGCGACCCTCTTCGTCCTGCCAGCGATCTATGCGTTCCTCTTTCGCGACAAGAAGCCGGCTAGAGAGCATCATGTCGAGGCTCACCCACCGACACAGCTCATCTAGTGTCCTCATGGCGGCAGCTTGTAGAATGATTATGTACGCGCTGGCATACTCCAGCACCTTTTCAATTTGCCGTGATGCGATCCGCCATGGATCGTCTATTCGTTGCGAGAAGTGCCGTTTCCATTCGACTGGGGGACTGTCATGAAGTCCAGAGCTTGTGTGGTAGTCGGCGTGATCGGATTTGGTGTGGTCCTATTGCTGGCCAGCCATCAACTGCGCGAAGTTGCCGTTACTTTTGAGAGCATGACGGAAGCCTATGACGATTTCCTGGCGATGGATTACGCCTGCTGCTCGGATCGCCGCGACGGGATCGTCGATTACGGTTTCATGGTCAGCAAAGACCCGGCAACCTGGCGCGATGCCGGAACGTTGTGCAAGGTTGGGCCGATGCAGGACAACTGGAAAAACAAGGTCTGGATCGCTCCGCTGCGGCCGGACATCTCGGGAACGATGCCCAGCGACGCCGACATGCGCATCTGGGGAGGTGTCTACGCATTCGGCGACAGCGATTTTCTGAGCGAACTCGAACACGGGTGGCGCCAGAAACGCGGCTTACTCGTCTTGTGATCAAATCCAAGATTTGGAGCTACAAGCCCGACGCGTAAGCGAGGAAAATCGCGAGCCTCGCTTACGCGTCGGACTTGTACATGAAGCATCTGCAATAAAAAAATCGCCGCGAGCGTCTGGCCCGCGGCGATTTGCTTTCTGGTGATGCTCGACGATTACGCCAGCAGGTCGCGGATGGCGTGCGCGGTGCGGTCGGCGCCCGGGATCGGACGGCCGACGTTGGACATATTCGTATCG
>DASRSQ010000845.1:0-6991 GCA_035656475.1 Gemmataceae bacterium
CGAGCCTGAACCCGCCGAATACCTGTCGTGCGTCGAGCTTTCCGAAGGTATTGGCTCGGCAGGAGCCTCGCCCTCCCGACTACTCAAATCAGGCATTGAAGACGCATTATTTCTTCTTGGCTTTCGCCTGCTTCTCTTCCCACTCCTTGACGTACTTGGCGGGACTGGCATTGAACTCGTCGCGGCAGCCAGAGCAGCAGACGTAGTAGGTCTTGCCCATATAGGTGACGGGGGTCGTGCCGGTGCCGCCGGAGACGATGCATTCGGGTTTGCCCGTGCCGGCGGCGAAGTTCTCGCCGTCCTTGATCGCGCCGACCGACCACTTGGTCCTGAACAACGGCCGTCCCTCCGCCTTCACGTCGTAGCTGTAGCGATAGACGTTGTCGTGCAGCAGGCGATAGACGAAACGCTGCGTCTCCTTGTCTCCTTCGCGCTCGAAGGTGACGATCTTGGTCGTGTCGCGGGTCTCGATGGTGCCGACAAAGGTGAGCTTTTCCTTGTTGACCGTGGTCAGCGTCAGCGTGTAGTGGTCCTTCTCGGGGACGTAGCGCAGTTCGCCGGCGGTGTAGTATTTACCCTTGTCGAACGCGATCTTGAGCCAGGCGTCCTTGTCCTTGAACTGCCATTCCCAGGACATCTTTTCGGTCCAGAACCCCTTCTGCTTGTCCGCCTGGGTGCCATTCGGCGTGCCGGTGCATTTCCAGTCGCCGATGAGGACGCTGAACGCCTGCAGAGCTTCGCGCGGTGTTTTCGTCTTCGCGTCCGGCGGCGTGGCCTCCAGGACGGCGACAAGGCCCAGCACGACGACGGCGGCAAACACGCGGCGCAACATGTGCGATACCTCTGGCGGATTTGGGGGCGGCAACGCAGTCCCCATTATGACGATGGCTAACGCCGATTGCAACTTCTCAAAATCCGCATTTAATCCAGGTCTCATCAACGCCGAAGCTTCATCGCATCGAGAGCCTGCTCGCGCACCTGGGGCGTATCCGGATAAATTCGAACCTCGACGGGGATGATCTGTACCGTCGCGCCCAGCTTGCTCAACTCCTGTTGCAACTTCACCGCGTCCTTGATCGGCAACCGGCCCGGCAAGATGCCGTGCGGCACGATCTCGTCGCGCCAGTCGAATGCTGGCCCGAAGACCGCCACGCAGTATTCGGCCGCATTCAGCTCCGGCAAGATCGGATCGAGCAGACCAGTCGCCTCCACGGGCTTCCTGTTCGCGAAGGCAACGAGTGCATTCACGACCCCGGCGGGTAGCGGGCCCGCCTTGAAGATGTCGATGCTGCCATGGCTTGGCTTGCGGTAGCTGGTCGGCGTCGGGATCGGCGTGATCTGCCAGGCATTGCCGCTGCCGCTGAACACAATCGGCAACACGTAGCTGCGAGGGCCTTCGTAACCTTGATCCTTGCCGCAGCCCAGCAGGTCGGGCACGAGCAGCGTTTTGCCGCCAAGCTTCAGGGCCGGATCGCTGACCCAGAGAACCTGGCGCACCACGATGTCAGCCTTCGGCGCATCGGCGGTGCCCGTGATGTCCGCGACCACGACGGCCTGCGCGATCAGGAATTGCGGACGAGCGATCACAGGATCAGTGGTGTGCAGGACGAGATAGAAAAGGTAGCCGAGCCAGATCAGGAACAGGGCGCCGAAGGTCATGACGCGCGCTTTGGCAGAGGTCATTGAGGCTCCGTCCTGCGAGGATCGTTTAGCCCCGCCTCGCCGAGGCGGGCGGCCGTAATGTGGTCACCGAATTGGGATCCGGGCCGCCCGCCTCTGCGAGGCGGCGCTAAACGGGTCAATCACTCCTCTTCCAGCACGATACGAAATCCATTCGAGAGCGCTTCGTCGAGGTCGTAGACGTCGTGGAAGTCGCCGCGGCTGTCGTCGGTCGTCTTGCTCATCAGCTCGGCTTCGATGAGGTTGAAGACGAGCTCGCCGAAGTCGTCGGTGCGGTTGATACCCCACATGCGCAGGACGACCCGCGCCATCATGCCGAACTCTTGCAGGGCGAAGTCGCGCGCTCCCTCAGCCAGTTGCCGGCCGCTCACGTGATGGCGCGGCTCATTCGGGTCGGCGGTCTCGTCCGTCGGCGGCCGGCCCAGCACCTTCTGCGTGTGCTCGAGTGCCTGAAAGATGAATTCGTATGCCTCGTAGGCATAACGCGGATCTTGCCGCGATACCGCTAACAACTTCGCGTTGAAGGAGCTCATTTCCCTTTGCTTCCAATCACGCTCAGAACTTCGTCGGCGTTGATGACGATGCGCCGCCCGTCTTCGAACTCGACCATCAATCGGCGCGCGAGCACCTCTTGCGCCAGCACGCGCGCCTGTCCCTTGCTGGTCACGATGCGAGCGCCGGCGTTCGGCAGCTGCTGCTGGAATTCCTCGTACACGTCCTGCTCGAAACGCAAGCAGCACTTGAGGCGGCCGCAGCGTCCGGAAATCTTGGACGGATCGAGCGTCGACTTCTGCAGCTTGGCCATCTTCATCGATACGGGAGGCATGACGGCCATGTGCGTGTTGCAGCAGACCGGCTTGCCGCAATCGCCGTAGTCGGCGAGCAACTTCGCTTCATCGCGGACGCCGATCTGGCGCATTTCGATCCGGGTACGGTATTCGCGCGCAAGATCCTTGACCAGATCGCGGAAGTCGACGCGCTTCTCGGCCAGGAAGTAAAAGATCAGGCGATCGCCGCCGAAGAGATTTTCGACATCGACAAGTTCCATCTGCAACCGGCGCTCGGCGATGAATTCTTTGCAGCGATGAAACGCGGCGTCCTCGCGTGCCTGCGATTGCAAGAGCTGATCGCGATCCTGGTCCGACATCGGGCGAACGATGCGTCCCTTCGTCGGCTCCTCGAGATACTTGATGGCGCGCTCCGTCGCCTCGCAGAGGATTTCGCCGACTTCCAGGCCGCGGTCGGTTTCGACGATGACGTCCTGATTGCGCGCAAAGCGTCCGACGGCCGGCGATTCGAAATAGCCGAGAAAGCGCATCACGCCATGACGAACGATATAGTGCATGGTCATCCCCGCCGTTGCTGGCGGCTTCGCGCGCGCGGTTTCAATTTTGCAAGCGCGAAGCCGCAAGCGGCGGCTGTTTTTATGATAGCAAAATCACTCTTGGAAAAATCCGTCAGATTGAACTTGTAATTCGGAATCGTTCACGATGAAATAGGAAGAAGTGCGAACCCGCCTGCTTGCCGGCAGCCTTGACTGACCGGTGTCCGCATGTAACCATAACCAAAGCAATCTCTATTCCCAAGGACCAATTTCGTGCGAATCCCGCGAGCGTGCCTGTTGCTGCTGGGCGGCTGTGTGCTGGCAATCGCCGGCTGCAAAGAGGATGAAGACATCCGTGTCAACACCGTCAGCCATCCCGATCGGCAGGCGATTCGCCTGCGCGCCGGCGTCATCAAGCGCGATAACCTCCTCTGGGTCTTTCTGATCAAGGGCCCCAAGAACGAGGTCGCCAAGAACCTCGATACCTTCAACGAGCTGGTCCGCTCGGTCAAGTTCCTCGAAAAGAAGGACGACAACGGACGCCCGTTCGAAGTCGCGGAATGGACGAACCCGCCGAAGAACTGGCGCAAGGATCCTCCCGGCGAAATGCGTTACGCAGCGTATCGCATCGACGCGGAGCCAAAGGAAATCGAAATGACCGTGTCGCGTTTGTCAGCCGGCGATGACTGGTTGCTGACGAATGTGAATCGCTGGCGAAAACAGGTCAACCTGCCGCCCGTCGCCAAGGACGCGGACTTGCAGGCGCCTGAGGTCGTGCACGAGAAGGAAATCGCCTGGGTGGACCTGACCGGTCTGGGGGTGCACATCGTCAGCAAACCGCCCGATCCGCAGGCTCAATCGAAGAAACCGCAGTTTCCCGCTCAAGGCAAGCGTCCCAAGGTGCAGCCGAAGGCGGGAGGCAAGAAGGTGCCGTTCCAATATGACGTTCCCAAGGGCTGGGAAAAAGGCGAGCTAACCGGCCAGTTCATGGTCGAACGCTACGTCGTCGACAAGGACGTGCAGGTGACACTGACGCCACTGGGAGGTGGCGATCTCGCGGGCAACATCAATCGCTGGCGTAAAGAGATCGGTCTGCCGCTGGTCGACAAGAAGGTGGCCGACGATTCGGCGGCCGTGCTCAAGATCGCAGGCGTGCAGTCGTATTACGTCGACATCGACAATCCTGCCAGAAGCAGCCGCATCCTGGGGGCCATTGTGCCGCTCGATGATGCCATCTGGGTCGTCAAGATGTGGGGCCCGAGCAACCGCGTCGGCGAAAACAAGAACGGGTTCGAAACCTTCGTCAAGTCGTTCAAGCTTGACGGTCGCTAAGGAAATTCCCATGGAACAGACTGCCACCAAGCAGCCGACCGGCAGCACGGCGAACCCGACTGTTGCGGCGACCAATGGTTCCGTCAACGGCGCCGCCGCGCATCCGGCTCCACATGCGAACCAGCAAAATATTGTCTGGCGCTGCCTCGAGGTCCTCGCCGATCTGCGCATCACCGTCGCTCTGTTCGCGCTCGCAATGCTGATCGTGTTCTGGGGCACGCTCGCCCAGCAAGACTTCGGCGTCTGGACCATCGTCAATCGCTACTTCCGCAGCTTCCTGGTGTGGGTACCGTTGAGGGTAGTGCTGTTCAACACGATCGAACTAAAAGACAATCCCTTTGACGTGCCGTTTCCCGGCGGCTGGCTGATCGGATCGGTGATGGTGGTAAACCTGATCGCGGCCCACATCATGCGTTTCAAGTTCACCTGGAGCCGCGGCGGCATCATTCTGATCCATGCAGGCATCCTAATCATGATGATCAGTGAAGTTATCACCGGCGTCTACGCCATCGAGGGGCAGCTCGTCGTGCAGATTGGTATGACGTCCAACTCGGTCATCCATCCGGGCTCGGCCGAATTCGCGGTGACGCGTCACGTCGGCGTCAAGGACGATGAACAAATCACCGTCCCGCGCCGCCTTCTCGCTTCCGGCGCCGTCATCGACGATCCGCGCCTGCCCTTCGTCATGAAAATCTCGCAGTACATGGTCAACTGCGAGCTGAGGAAGGCGGCTCCTGGCGATATCGATCACGATGCCAAGGGGCACGCCCGCGTCTTCGTGGCCGTCGAGAAACCCGAGGTCTCGGGCGTCGATCCAAACCAAAAACACGACATTCCCGCTATGTACGCCGACCTTTTCGATCGCAACGGCAAGAAGCTCGGCAAATACCTCTTCTGCGCCTCACGCGATGAGCAATGGATCAAGCTCAAAGACGCCGACGGCAAGGAAACCGATTACCAGGTCGTGCTTCGTTTCAAGGAAACGCAGCGCGACTTCTCGATCCATCTCGACGACTTCAAGCACGACGTGTTCCCCGGCACCAACACGCCGCGCGATTTCCACAGCTACATCCGCCTGACCGACGAGAAGGAAGGCATCGTTGATCGCAAGGCCGAGATCTACATGAACGCGCCGATGACCTACAAGGGCGAAACGTTCTATCAGTCGCAGTGGACTACCGACCCGCTCACCGGCAAGGCCAACGGTACGGTTCTGCAAGTCGTGCGCAATCCTGGCTGGGCGATGCCCTACATCGCCTGCCTCGTCGTCGGCCTTGGCATGCTTTGGCATTTTGGTATCACCCTGCAGCGCTTCGTCGATCGGAGGATCATGCGATGAACCAGATTCCGCGTCCACAACCGGCCTCCTCCGGCGCAAACTCGCCTTTCTCCATCTTCGGCCGCCATCCCGCGATTACCGCGGTGGCGGTGATGACGGTGTACTTTGTCGTCCTGGCCTGGCCGCACCGCGACAAGGCAGACGACTTCCACTACCGGAGGTTCGGCCGTCTGCCAGTCATCGATCAGGGACGCTTCAAGCCGATGGATACGTCGGCACGCATCGGCCTGATGCTGATCACGCATCGGCAGAGCTTCACGAACCCCGATGACGACGTCACCTACCCCGCGACGAAGTGGTACCTTGACTCGGCGACCGTGGCAGGTGTTTTCCGCCAAGAAGCGGCCGAGGCCTATGACTACAAGATTTTCCGTATCGAGAACGAAGAACTCACGCGCATGCTGAATATCAAGCGGCGCCCGAGTATGCGCTATTCCTACAACGAAATCTTTCCCGAAGGCAGCAAGAACCGCGAGCTGCTGGTCAATCGGGTCAGACATCTCGCTGGCGACGACGAGGCGGGAATCGCGGCAGTCGATGCGAGAAATTACACCCTCCTCGACGCCAAGATCATGGAGCTCTGGCAGCACCTGCAGGTCTTCGAGAAGATCAACGCTCAATCCGCCCCGCTCGTCATTCCCGACGCCAATGGCAGCGATCAGTGGAAGTCGCTGGCAAGGTACTACGGCGACTTCGTCGCGCAACAAGCCGATGTCGGCAATGGGGTCGACGCCCAAACCTTCAAAACCTACATGCAACTCCTGATGATTTACGGCGGCGCCAATGGAGAGGACCTGCAGAGCCGAAAGAAGGAATTCAACAAGGTTCTCGACGCCCACCTGGCTGAACTGGACAAAACCCAGCCGAGCCGAATGCGAGCGATCGATCTGGAGATTTTCTTCAATGAGTTCAAGCCGTTTCAGTGGTCGTGGATTGCCTACGTCGCCATCGCCGTCTTCGCGGCCAGTTCGTGGCTGGCGTTCAGCGCGGGAACGGCCATGCGGCGAGCGGCGTTCGCCGCCATGGCGGCGATCTTCGTCGTCCACACCGGCGCCTTGATTCTGCGCATGTATCTGCAAGGCCGGCCGCCGGTGACCAATCTCTATTCGTCCGCCATCTTCATCGGCTGGGGCTGCGTCGGCATCTCGATGATCGCCGAGGCCATCTTCAAGAACGGCATCTCGACCGTCGTCGGCTGCGCGCTCGGTTTCGCCACGCTGATCATCGCCGACTGGCTCAGCCTCGACGGCGACACCATGGTCATGATGCAAGCTGTCCTCGACACCAACTTCTGGCTCGCGACCCACGTCACCTGC
>DASRSQ010000846.1:0-9092 GCA_035656475.1 Gemmataceae bacterium
ATCAATGTCACCAGCGGGCCGTCCGATCTGGTGACCAAGACGCTGACGAACGAGATGCTGACGCTCAACTACAAGGCCGGCGCGACTGGCACCGCGGACATCACGATCACCGCCACCGATCGCTTCGGCGCCACGGTCACAGAAACGTTCACCGTCACCGTGACGGTGCCGAACAACCCTCCGAGCGGCATCAACAACGCGGTGACCACGCTCGAGAACTCCCCGTACACGTTCAAGCAGGCCGACTTTGGTTTCAGCGATCCTAATGACAACCCCGCGAACACCCTTCAAGCCGTCGAGATCTCGTCGCTGCCCCTCAACGGCGTGCTGACCGACAACGGCACCGCCGTCTCCACCGGCCAGTTCATCAGCGTCGCCGACATCACCGCCAACAAACTCATCTTCACGCCGACCGCAAACATGAGCGGTCCGGCGTTGGCCACCTTCACGTTCCAGGTCCAGGACAACGGGGGGACGGCAAACGGCGGCATCGACACCGATCCCTTCGCCAAGACGATGACCATCAACGTCCAACATGTCAATCAGCCCCCCGTCGGCACCAGCAACACCCTCAACGCTTCCGTGAATATTCCGCTGACGCTGGCCACCGCAGACTTCGGCTTCACCGATCCTGCCGACCCCGTTGCCAATAACTTCCTCGCGGTCGAAATCACCACCCTCCCAACCACCGGATCCCTGACGCTGAGCGGCAGCCCCGTCACTGCTGGCCAATTCATCAGCGTTGGTGACATCATTGGCGGCAACCTGCAGTATATTTCCGCCAGCAGCGGATCCACCACCTTCACCTTCCAGGTGCAGGACGACGGCGGGACGGCAAATGGCGCCCACGACACCGATACAACCCCCCGAACGATGACCGTCAATATCAGCTGACCGAGGGTGCAGACGGTTAGCAAAAGCAAACTATCGCAACCCATTTTCTGCTGAATAGGTTGCGCGCATCGCTTGCTGGGAAAATGGGCGTCGAATCAATGGGGTTGACCGGCGATTTGGCCCGATGACATGCATTTTGGCACCCAGCCCCCTTGGAATTTCCTGGCGATCTGATAAGGTAAAAATACCCAGGCAGAGTCCTGCAATCTTTGAAATCTCGTCATTGCCAGGCCTATACCATGCTCGACGCCGGCCAAATCCGTAAGGGCATCGCGGCTCTCGATAAGGGGGATGATGCCGCCAGCCGACAGATCCTTCTGAACTGGAAGGCAGTCACCACCGACGAATGGGCCAAGGTTCCCGCCGACCAAACCCGGTCACTCGTCGAGGCGCTGCGCCGTCGGCTTTCGGGCAATAGCCTGCAAAAAGGCAACAAGCAGCCATCGTTGCACAAGGAAGTCGCCATCGTTCTTGGCAACATTGGCCTGCGCGCCACTTCTGCCATTTCCGACCTGATGGAACTGCTCCAAGCCGGCGTTCCGGACCCCGTACGTGAAGCCGCTGTTGTTGCGCTTGGCAAATTCGGGCGCGAGTCCAAAGGCGCCGTTGGCGATCTCATCGAACTCTGCAACAGCCGTACTTCACTGGCAATTCAGGCAATTCGGGCGATTGGGGACATCGGCACGGCCGACCAGCGCGTGCGGACCGCTCTTGTCGCGCAATGGCAGACCCCGCAAACCCAGGCCACCCAGGTGCAGGCCGGCGTTGCCCTGTGCAAGCTCAAGATTGACGCCAAGGACCTGACCGGCACACTGGCTGCCACGCTGATGACGAGCCAGGACCCCTCGTTGCGTAAGTCCGCGGCCGAGGCGCTTGGCTGGCGCAACAAGGACGATGCCGACGCGGTCCCGTCACTACTCGCCGCCAGTCTTGGCGACAAGAATGAGGAAGTCCAGCTAACCGCCAAAGCCGCTCTCGAGCGCATGAAGCTTACGCAGGAGAAAGCGATACTCGTTTGCGCCAAGCAGCTGGGCGTTTCGGTCTATGCCGAGACGGCACTGCGAAAATGCGGTGCCCCCACGGTGCCCGCGCTGATCGAGGCGCTGCGTGCAACAGAGCCGACGGCCCGCGTCAAAGCAGCGCGATTGCTGGCCACGCTCGGCGAGCAAGCGACCGCCGCGGTTCCCGCTCTCACGACTTCGCTGCGCGATCGCAACGCTGAGGTGCGCCTGGCGGCAGCGAAGGGACTGTGGAACGTCACGAAGCAACCGGACCTCGCGGTGCCGGTGCTCGTCCACTTGCTCAAGGAAAAGCCGCCGTTCGACGACGATGCCGGCGAAGCGCGGCGCATGTTCTTGCAAACGACGATCGAGGCGCTCTGGCGCATCGGGCCTCCCGCCAGCGCCGCCGTCCCCACGCTGCAACGCATGACCAAGGAAAAGAACCGCCTGGTCAGCGAATCGGCCATCGAAGCGCTCAAGAAAATCGCGCCAACTGCGGTTCGTTAGACCCCAAATAACAAGTCACAAACAAACCCCAATCACAAGACCAAACGTGCCCGTTGGATCTGGTTGATTGGGTTTTGCTTGAGACCCAGTTGCCGACTCCTAATGCATGCGCATGGGGCCATGATCAGTTCTATCACTTCGTCGAATGTTTCAGGAACCATTCGTACAGCTCAGCGTTGCCGTAGGCGCGATCCCACGAATTGTGGCCGACTTTCGGATACTCGTCGTAGCGCGGCTTGCCGCCGGCGTCCTTGATTGCCTTGATCATTTCACGCGAGCGTTCGACCTTGACGGCCGTGTCGGCGTCGCCGTGAAAGCACCAGATCGGCAAGTCCTTGATCTTGGCAGCGGACTTGACATCGCCACCGCCGCAAATGGGCGCGATGGCTGCCCAACGATTGGGATAAGCAGCCGCCATGCTCCAGGTGCCGAAGCCGCCCATCGATAGGCCGGTCAGGTAGACGCGTTTCTTATCGGTCTTGTAGTCCTTCTCGACCTGCTCGAGGATGGCGATGGCCCGCTTGCCTTCGGCACTGTTGGCGCCCCAGCCGCCTTTTTGCGATTGCGGGAAGACAACGATGAACGGGAAGCTTTCCTTCTTGTTGCGAATCGCCTTGCCCAGGCCGACGGCAGCTTGCTTCTTGCCGTCGGTGCCCGATTCGCCCGCGCCGTGCAGGAAGAGGATGACGGGGAATTCCTTGGTGCCGTCGTAGGCCTTGGGAACAAAGACGATGTACTTGATGTCCTTGTCTTTGTCCTTGAAGATCTTGTTGACGAAACCAGTCTCTTTTTCGCCTGCGTGGACGGCAGCGAATCCAAGCGAAAGGACCGCGCCGCACAACAGCAGCACACCGAGTCGAATCATGTTTTCACCTCGTGGAAAGAATGGGGTTGGAGGATAGTCTGGCGGATCCGGAGCGGAAAGCAATGAGATTTCAACCATTCGCCGCCTGCGATTGCAAGTAGAGCACTCTCTCCGCGAGCGCGTTTCGAACTCGCGGGCCGAGTTACACTCACTCCGCAGGCGTCGCGATCTCGCACACGATGCGGAAGCCGACGTTGACGTAGCCAAGCGATGGATCGACGCCGCTACGATAGGCGGATCGGCATTGCTGCGGTGTGCTGAGGAAACTGCCGCCGCGGACGACGCGCTGAGCGCGATTGGGCGGCCCCTTCGGGTCGACGGTTACCTGCTCCTTGGCAAGGCGTGCGTAGTAAGCGGGATCCCAGGAATCGCTGCACATCTCGGCGACGTTGCCATGCATGTCGAACAGGCCGAACTCGTTCTTCTTCAGCCGGGCGACGGGCATTGGCGTCTGCGGATTGTTCTTGCCTTTGCCGAACGGTGGCAGAGGGATGTGAAACACCATGTGGCTGCGCAACTCGGCGGGCGATTTCAGGTCGTCGGCGAATGACCAGGCGGTCTTCGTCCCGGCCCGACACGCGTATTCCCACTCTGCCTCGGTCGGCAACCGATACGTCCTCCCCTCTTTCTTGCTTAACCACGCGCAGAACGCCTCTGCGTCCTTCCAGGCGATGTTGTTCACCGGGTGTTCTTTCGTCGTCTTGTATCCTGGCGCGGCCCAAGTGTATTTCGGATCGCGTGCCGTTTCCTTGCCGTCCTCGACGCTCGTGCCGCCCCTTTTCGAGGTCTGCGGCAGCGTCTGGTATTTCTCGGCCGTGACGAATGCCATGAACTGGCCCAGCGTGACCTCGGTGGCGCCGACGTAAAAGGGCTGGCTGATACGAACGCGATGCTGCGGCATCTCCGCCTGCAGTTGCTTGTTGTACGCCTCCGACGGTAACAGCTTCTTCTCGCGCAGATGCTTGTCGATCCATTCTTTTGAGCTACCCATCATGAACTCGCCCGGCGGGACTAGCGCCATCTTCGACTGGAGCGAATTGGTCTCGACCAGCTCGCGCTTGAGAAAGCTCGCCCAGGCGCCCTGTTGCTTGCGTGCATCCTCCCAAGATTCCAGCAAGACCACTGGCGGTTGCGGCGTTCTTGGAGTTTCGTAACGCGCCTTGATCGTTTCGGTCTCTCCG
Source organism: Gemmataceae bacterium (assembly GCA_035656475.1). Taxonomy (GTDB): domain Bacteria; phylum Planctomycetota; class Planctomycetia; order Gemmatales; family Gemmataceae; genus SIAQ01. The sequence continues at coordinate 4,449 of DASRSQ010000846.1, forward strand.
CGATACACCCAGATGCGGTGATCGAGGATCAGCCCCTTGGGAAGCGCCGACGTGTCAACGCGGTACTCGCCTGAATGAAGCCGCAGCGGATGTCCCAGTTCCAGCATGTGCTTCTGCTGTTTGTGATCGACAAGCACGATTCCGTCGGCCAGAAGCTGACGCGCGGTCTCGTCTTCCGCGTGCAGTTCCACATTGCCCTGATCGGTGAAGGCGACGAGCCCCACGCAGCAACAGATCGACAACACCCCGATCAATGCGCCCGTAAGGCCCGCCAGCACCCACGACCGACTGCGCGGCGCCTGCGTTCTTCCGGGAACATTCGTGTCCTGCAGCTCCAGCTCCGTGATCGCTGACTCTTCCAGCACCTGCTCGACATCGACTTCTTTCGGCTTCACCGGCGCCGTTGAAACAGTCCGTCCCCTGGCGACCCATTCTCGTTCGATCTCCTGCATCCGCTGCACGACTTCGCGCGCCGACGCGAATCGCTCCGCCGGCTTCTTCGCCAGCAATCGATGCACCAGGTCCGCCAGCGTCGGCGGCAGCTCGGGATTCGCCAGGATCAGCGATGCCGGCTCCTTGCTCGTGATCTCCAGCAGCATCGACATCGCGTCCTTGCCGCCGAAGGGCAGACGCCCGGCGCAGAGGCGATACATCACGCAACCGAGGCTGAACAGGTCGCAGCGCTCATCGACATCCTCGCCGCGCGCCTGCTCCGGCGACATGTACGCGGGAGAGCCGAGGATCATGCCCTCTTGCGTCAGGTGCGTCTCCTCGTTGGTCGGCCGGGCCAGGCCGAAGTCGAGGATCTTGACGCGTCCCTTGTTGGCAGCGTCCAGCCAGATGTTCGACGGCTTGATATCGCGATGGATCAGCTTCTGGGCATGAGCGGCCGCAAGGGCCTTGGCAATCTCCTTGCCGATGCGCATGATCTGCGGCACGTTCAGCGTCTTGCCCGACTTGAGCCAGTCCTCGAGCGTCATGCCTTTGAGAAACTGCATCGCAAGGTACGGCACCGGTTCATCGGGCTCGGAGACGTGATAGATCGTGACAATATGATCATGCTCGATGGCCGCCGTTGCGCGGGCCTCGCGCAGGAAGCGATCGCGCGCGACGGCCTTCTTCGCAATCGACGGCAGCATCACCTTCAGGGCGACGATACGATGCAGCCGAGTGTCTTCGGCCATGAAGACGATGCCCATGCCGCCTTTGCCGAGCACCTTCAGGATGCGGTAATGAGCGAGCCGGCCGAGCTCGTCACTGGATTGCGGACGTCCGAGAAAGTCGAGCGGTTCGTCGTCGATGAAGCCGTGCCGAGATTTGCTGGGTATGCCTTTGGTCCCGCTCCCTGCGGATTTTCCTGCAGACGCCTTGGGGCTCGGCTTGTCACTCATGACCGGCTCAACACATGTGGCTGCGAGGGGATGCCGCATCTATCTTACGAGGTTCGGGACAGGGGTTGGGAATGCAAAATGCAAATCCGAGAATGCAAAATGCAAAACGGTGTCGCCCGGGCAAGCGTCATCATTGTCCGCTCGGCGGTTTAGCGGGCGGGTTGTTGGCAACCGCACAATTTGCGATTTGCATTCGCGCCCCCACCAACGCGGACGCCGCGTATATCATCAACACCGGCAGGTTGGCATCGCGATAGCGCGGCTCGCCGCAAAAGATGAGGGCGGTCGCGATCACCGCCAGCATCGACGCATGGAGGATCAGCCACGATGGCGTCCAGCACGTCGATCGCCACAGGCAACGGACGGCGAAAACGCCAAAGAGCAAGAGGAACGGCAGGTACGACACGATGCGCAGCCAGCGCTTGCCTTCGCCGTAGTCGGGCAACCACCAGAGCCGCGCGAACTTGTAGGCTTCGAGCAATGGCATCGACGCGAGATGTTCGCGGACCCACGTTTTGCCGAGCCGCCATTCGATCTCATCGCGCTCGACTTCGTTCTTGGCCGCATCGATCTGATCGCGATCGGGGAGTTCGGTGCTCGGCACCCAGTAGCCGAGGTGGCGCGTCTCGTGCAGAACGCGATCGTTGTTGCCGCCCCAGAACGTGGTGCCGCCGTTGGTCGCGACCGGGATCCATTTGCCGTGCACCTCGTGATTGCGCCACGTCCATGGCAAGATGACGCCGACAAACGCGAGGGTGAACAGCGCGTAGGTCGCCACGTTTAGCCGCCACGCCGTCGGCGTGCGCGGACGTTTCCAGTCGTTCCACAGGAACACACCAACGAACAGCGGCAACATGAGCAGCGCCGCCGGCCGCGTCAATGTCGCGCATCCCAGCGTCAGTCCCGCGAGCGCCGCATTCCACCAGGCGGCGCCGTTGCAATATCGCACCGCCAGCCACAGGCCGAGCGCGAGCAACGGCACATACAGGCTCTCCGAGTTGAACGTGGTCGCCATATACACGTGCGGCAAATAGATCGCCGCCAACACGCCCGCAATGCGCGCCGCGTTTTCCGACAAGATCTCGCGCGCCAGCAAATACGTCAGCACGCAGGCGGTCGCGCCGAGGATGCAGAAGAGCACGTACGCCGCCCGAGCGCTGTCGCCGACGATCGCATAAAGTCCGGCCAGCGCGAACGGAAATCCCGGTGCCCGGAATGACGTCAACGGCCGGTCCGGCGTCACGCGATAGCCGTAGCCCTGCACGAGGTTGAGCGCGAGATGATAGAATTGCACGTCATCATTGCTGATCGCGCCGCTCGGCCCCTCGTGGATGTCGCGAAACGCGAGCACCGCCCCGAAGCGCACGCCGAAGGCGCCAAGAAAGAGCAGCGACACGAATATCCAGGCTGGCACGCGCATGGCGAACCCTTGACGGTTTTCTGACCTCTCAACCATAGCATGCAAAATAGATTTAAACTTGAGTTACTGCGATAACGTAACCACAAGCTGCCAGCTTGTAGGCTCATCGCACGCAGCGATAATGCGCTCGAGCCGCGGACATCGGGCTTATCCCTGCAAGGACTGGCTCACAAGCTGGCAGCTTGTGGCCACGACGCGATCGCCTCAGGATGAGGTCGATGGCGCATTGACGCCAACGTGGGCGTGTGGTCCAATAAACCCGTGGCATTATTTGCCGGTTCCGCGTAGTCGTGAATGGATTGGCAGTAGACTGAGCTCGTTCGCATCGCATGGGGGGAAGGATGCTGAATGTACTTGAATCGCGCCGCGCATTTCTGAAGGTCGGCGCGCTCGCCGGCGGGCTGTCGCTCGCCGAGCTCCTGCGGCTCAAGGCTCACGGCGCGGTCAATGCCGATTCGTCCGCCAAGGCGATCATCATGATCTACCTGAACGGCGGCCCGAGTCACATGGACATGTATGACATGAAGCCGGACGCGCCGGTCGAATATCGCGGCGACTTCCGGCCGATTCGGACCAATGTCCCTGGCATCGACATCTGCGAACATCTGCCGATGCAGGCTCGCATCGCCGACAAATTTGCGATCATTCGCAACATGCGCTTTCGCCAGCAAGGGCACACGTCCCCCGAACTCTACACCGGGTCACTCACCGGCAATCGGCCAAGCATCGGCGCCATCGTCGGCAAACTCCGCCGCGACGCGGGCATCGTTGGCAACATGCCGCCGTTCGTCTCGATGGGGGACGGCAATCATGTTCCCGGCCCCGGCTTCCTCGGCAAGGCGTTTGAGCCGTATCAACCCGGCCCGCGCGCTGCCAACCTCGGCCTCGTCAACGGCGTCACGCGCGAGCAGCTTGAGGATCGCCGGTCATTGCTCGGCGCTTTCGACAGCATGCGCCGCGATCTTGACGCCGGCCGCGGCAGCCTGGCTGCCTTGGACGCGTTCAGCGCACAGGCGCTCGAGATGGTCACGAGCAATCGCGCGCGCGATGCTTTCGACATCAGCCGCGAGCCGGAGCGCATTCGCAATCTGTACGGCCGCGGCACCGATTACCTGCGGGCGCGCCGATTGGTGGAAGCGGGTGTGCCCGTGGTCACGCTGACGCCGGAGAACTATCCGGTGCCGCGCGATTGCAATGGGCAGTGGGACCATCACGATCACATCTTCACGTGTCTGCAAGCGATCCTGCCGGCGTACGACCGGTCGGTGTACGCGTTGCTGACCGACCTGCACGAGCGCGGCTTGGACCAGGACGTCGCCGTCGTGATCTGGGGCGAGATGGGCCGCACGCCACGCATCGGCACGCAGCGCGGCACCGTCGGCGGCCGCGACCACTGGCCACAATCGGGTTTCGCCCTGATGGCCGGCGGTGGGCTACGCGTCGGCCAGGTCATCGGCGCCACCGATCCGCGCGGCGAGAACCCGCGCGGCCGGGCGTACACGCCGCAAAACGTTCTCGCCACGCTGTACCACGTCCTCGGCATCGACCCGGCAACCACGATCAACGATCATCAGGGGCGCCCGATTTACCTGCTCGATGATCGCGAAAAGGTATCGGAGCTTGAGTGATGCGTGGTATTTTCGGCCTGAAGGGCCGGTTCTATCAGCCCAGGCCGATGGCCTGGGAAACAGGTGCAGGCGGCAATCGGCCCTGAAGGGGCCGTTCAACTGCCTTGCAACACGCATGAACGAGCCTGTCAGGCTCAAACCGGGACTTGCTACATGTCCCAGGCCTGCGGCCTGGGCTGACAGAACCGGCCCTTCAGGCCGGAAT
>DASRSQ010000847.1:0-8936 GCA_035656475.1 Gemmataceae bacterium
AGGCATCGGCTCGGCAGGAGCCTCGCCCTCCCCCCCGTCGCAGGCTGGCATCATCGCTCGCATCGGTAGCTGGTTCCGCCGTTTCGCGCTGACCGCCGTCGGCAATCTGCGTGCGTTCCCGAACAATTCGTCGGTGCACATCGCGAAGGCCGACCGCTATGATGGCGACCTCGCCGGCATCCTGCACAAGCAATACGAGCACTTCCGCGCGACCGTGCCGTTGCAGGGCAAGCGCGTTGTCCTCAAGCCGAACCTTGTCGAATGGCATCGCGACAAGGTAATCAACACGAATCCCGCGGTCGTCGGCGCTGTGATCGAATTGTGCAAACGCGAGGGGGCGAGCGAGATCATCGTCGCCGAGGGGCCGGGGCACTGGCGCAATGTCGAATATCTCGTCAGCGAGAGCGGCCTGGGGGACGTCCTCAAACAGCATGGCGTCTCGTTCATCGATCTCAATCACGATGAGCCGATCAAGACGCCGAACCTGGGACAGCTCACGAAGCTCGAATACCTCTACCTCTCGCGCACGATCGAATCCGCTGATGTCGTGATCTCGCTGCCCAAGCTGAAGACGCACCACTGGGCCGGCGCGACGCTGTCGCTGAAGAACCTCTTCGGCACCCTGCCCGGCATCTACTACGGCTGGCCCAAGAATGAGCTGCACTGGCGCGGCATCGAGAACAGCATCGTCGACATCGCCCTCACGCGCACGCCGGACCTCGCCATCGTTGATGGCATCATCGGCATGGAAGGGGACGGTCCGCTCAACGGCACCGCCAAACCGGTCGGTGCCCTCATCATGGGACACGATCTTGTCGCCGTCGACGCGACCTGTTGCCGGCTCATGATGCTCGAGCCAGAACGCATCGGCTATCTCGTGCTGGGCCAGATGAAGAAGCTGGGCCGGATGCGCGAAACCGAGATTCCGCAGCTTGGCGAGACGATCGCATCGCTGGCGCAGCCATTCGAGACGGTCCCTCATCTGGATGCCTTGCGCATGCGGCGCTCGGCGTGAGATCCCAGGATGAATTTCCTACCTCCTGACTGACTTCAATCGCGGTTGACGAAATCCGTCCGAGCCGCGCCCGTTAGGAAGCGGTCAGTATCTATCGGATTCGCTCACCGCGCGGGGTCATGACCGCTTCCTGACGTGCGCGGCTCGGCCAGCGGGGTCATGACCGCTTACTGACGTGCGCGGCTCGGGCAGATTCCGTCAACCGCAAGAAATCCACGATTTTGCCCATTCTCTCCCGGCTTGACCGTTACAAGATTCTGCTTGACTTATCTGCGGTGCGTTCCGTATTGGCAGTCATCGGCGTGGCACGGTACAATTGGCTCCGTCGAGAGAATTTTGTTTGCCCTACGAGGAAGTGGGACATGTGCTGGATCTGTCGCATGATGCTCGGCGTGGGGACCATTCTGCTAATCGCCAATTTGGCGCTTGGCCAGGACATTCGTTTTGACGATCCGCCGAAGGTGATCAAGCCGGCGCCACCGACGCGGCGAGAGCTCGACCGGCGCGAATCACTCTACAAGTACACCCAGGGCGTGCAGCTCGAGCGGGCGGAGAAGCTGGACGAAGCGCTCAAGGCCTTCGAGGGGGCGGCTCGCCTCGATCCCGATGCGGCCGCGCCAGTCAAGGCCCAGGTCCCGATTCTGCTGACCATGAGCCGGCTGGACGACGCGCTCGCTGCGTGCAAGAAGGTCATCGCCCTCGACCCGGGCGATTTCGGCACGTTGTATGTGCAGGCGAAAATCCACAAGGCGTCGCTGCAATATCCGCAAGCGATCACGGTCTTGCAATCCGCGATCAAGACCGAGACGCTGAAGGATCATCCCGAAGCCTCTCAGGCGATCTACTTCGAACTCGGTGGTCTCTACGAACGCACCGACAAATTCGGACCGGCGGCCGACGCGTACAACCATGCGGCAGCAATTCTCGAGCATCCGGACCAGATCGAGGCAAAGGCCCATGTGCCACGTGCCGCGATCCTGGCTCGCGCCGCCGACGCCTACGACAAGATCGGCCAGCTCTATCGCAAAGCCAAGCGATACGATGATGCGATCGCCGCTTACAAGAAGGCCGCCGAGCGTGCGCCGGACCGGGCCACCCTGCTCCACTACGTGATGGCACAGACCGCGCAGGAAGCGGGCAACTTGCCGCAGGCCCTCGGCTTCGTCGACGTCTATCTGCGGACCCGGCCGCTTGGCGTCGAGCCGTACGAGATGAAGGCGGACCTGTTGCGTCGCACGAAGCAGGCGCAGACCATCGTTCCCTGGCTCGAAGACGCGGCTGGGCGCGACCAGTTCAACAGCAGCCTGCAGGCACTACTCGCCCGCGAATATGCCGCCGCCGGGCAGGCGAAGAAGGCGGAAACGCTGTTCACCAAGCTGATCGACGAATCCCCGAACGACGAGCTCTATCGCGGCCTTTTCAATCTCTACAAGCAACAAGGCCCGGCCGGCATGCAACGCATGCTGACGATGTTCGACAAGGCCATGGACCGCAACGAGGCGGTCCAGTCGGTGCGCACCGTCCAGCAGGCCCGGGCGATGCTTGGCGCCCTGCGCGAGGACGGCGACCTCGCCTGCCGGCTTGTCGACATTGCCTTTCGCAGCAAGCAGGAGCTGAAATTCGACACCATCTTTTACCTCGCCATCCTCGCCGACAAGCATCGCAAGAACGAGGAAGCCGAGCGGTTTTATCGCAAGTGCATGAGCGATCCGAAAACCCTGCAAGCCAACGAGGCAATCCTCTACAGCGGCCTGTTGCGCGTCCTGAGCAAGCTGCACAAGAACGAATCGATCGTCACCGTGTGCCAGCAAGGCCTGCAGAACGCCAAGGCAACGAATCCGCTGCTGTTCTACAACGATCTCGCCCGCGCCCTCGCCAGTTTGCATCGCTATGACGACGCGCTCAAGCAGGTCAACCAGGCCCTGAAGCAGCCGGGCAACAGCGAACTCGTCTTCAAGATGCTGCGCGTCCGCATCCTGTCGATGGCCGAGCGCTACGCGGAAGCGGAAGCCGAGTGCAAGACGATGCTCAAGGACAATAGCCGCGTCGGCGAGGTGGTGGAGGTGCGCTATCTGCTGTCGAACGTCTACTCGGCCGCCAAGCGCTCGGCCGATTCGGAGGCGCAGCTACAGCTTATCCTCAAGGTCGACCCGGACAACGCAACGGTCAACAACGATCTTGGCTACCTGTGGGCCGACCAGGGCAAGAACCTGGCCGCCGCCGAGACGCTGATTCGCAAGGCCCTCGACGCCGACCGCGTGCAGCGCCGCAAAAGCGCGAAGCTGAGCGCGGACGACGACAAGGACAACGCCGCCTACGTCGACAGCCTCGGCTGGGTGCTCTTCCGCCGGGGCCAGGTCGAGGAGGCCCGCAAGGAGCTCGAACGCGCCGCGTCGCTCGACGAAGGCGGCGACCCGGTCATCTACGATCATCTCGGCGACGTCTATCGCCGTCTCAACCTGCGTCCCGAAGCGACGCGCTGCTGGCAGCGCGCTCTCGAGCTGTACAACAACGGCGTCCGCGGCAAGGACGACGAACGCATCCGCGACATTCGCCGCAAGATCGATCAGGCGAAGGAGCAGGTCGGCGGGCGCTAATGCATCGTTAACACAATGGACTGGAGGCCGGCAATGAATGCCGCGATAATCGCAATACGCCGCAATATACGGCTCATCCTGTTCCTTGCCCTGGGATCATTGCTTTTTGTTTCATCCGCATTCGCGCAAGATGATGGGCTCCTGCCAGCTATATTGGAGCAATCCAAAATGGAAGGCTATTTGCATACCATCGACGACAAGACCGTCGTTGCGGTCACGTCGAAAGCGCTCGCGAATCGAAAGAAGCTTGCCGCCGAAACCGTTTTGCAACTGCTGTATGCTCGTGCGCAAGCCAATCTGGCACTTAAAGATTTCGAGTCGGCCCGAAAAGATGCGGATGAAGTGTGCGCCAAGCGGCCCGACGACGCGGAGGCTCGGTACCTGCGTTCCTATGTCCTGCTTGAACTGGATCTGCTCAAAGACGCATGGGCCGATGCAGAAGCAGCGGTAAAGCTTCGCCCGCGTAGTGCCAAGATGCACAATATGCTGGCAATTCTACTGATGGCGAAAGGCCGACTCGAAAGCGCTTGTGAGGTGTTGGAACGATCGGGAAAGCTGGATCCAGGGTTTGCCTGGAACTATTTCGCCTTGGCGGAAATAATGTGCGATCGAGATCCATCGCTCTGCTTGGAGGCGATCAACAAGTACTTCGAGCTATGCCCCGGCGTACTTGGTCCAATGGCTGCACGTGGATACTACATGAAGGGTTTCTCGCTCTCTCTGTTGAATCGACATCGAGAATCGCTTGCGTGCTTCGTGGCAGCTCAGAAAATCGAGCCAAAAAATGTGCGCACGAACGAAGAACTGGCGCTTGCCTACCTGGAACTGGAAAAATACCAACTCGCCGCTCGCCAAGCTGAGAATTGCGTTGCCCTGGATCCTCGCAGGCCAGCGGGCTACTCCTATTCTGCGATGGCCTACAGTAAGATTGGGAACACGGCCAAGGCTAAAGCAATGGTTGAAAAAGCAGTTGCATTGTCGGAAAACGACCAATCCTTTCTGTGCTCTCTGGGCGACATTCACGGTTGCATTGGAGATTTCGATGCGGCGCTCAAGTATTACGATAAGGCAATTGCTAGAAGTCCGGGGCATTTTTTAGCAACAGTAAAAAAGGCCTCCTTACTTGCGACCTGTCCGGATCCACTGCTGAGAGACGGCAGGAAGGCGGTTAAGCTGGCTGAAAGCGCTCTGTCCGCCGAGAGGACGCGCGATTGGCAAAAATGGCGGCCGCTGATGGCGCTGGCGGAGGCCCGTGCGGAGTGCGGCGACTTCGCCAAGGCCGCGGAACTGGCCAGATCGGCGATTATGCGCGCTGGCTCGGAATTCGGCCATCGTGAGCTATTCATGGAGAAGGCCGCCTTGTTCGAAAAAAAGATGCCTTATCGACTGAAATCGGCGAAATGATAGCTGGCAAACGCACAAGGCCACGACGTCATGTCGTGGCCCTGTTATTGGTCGCTTCAATTCTGTCTCATCCCATCGCCGCAACTTCGGCGGCGCTACCATAGCGTTCGAGATACTCCTCCAACTTGGCGTGACAGCAAGTGCAGCCATCGCCGGCGCCGGTGATCTGACGCACCTCGCGCACGGTCCGCAATTCCAGGCGGGTGATCATCCGGACAACCTGCGATTCCGTGACTTGCAGGCAGCGACAAATCACCTTCTCAGGGCAGGCTTCACAATGCTCGTGGGTGCAGGACCGATCCATGGGTGGGTTCACCAGGCAGAAGCCGATGCAGCTTATTGAGACTGCATCTCATCTCAATTTTAACGGTCCTGAAGGGGATGTCAAGCGGTCCTGCGCGAAAATCCTCTGAGCTGGTAGCAGATAGCCGGCAGCAGGTAGCCGGTAGCGGGTAGCCAAACAAGAGCCAGACAAGCACTGGGTTTGCCTGCCAAAAGGAGTCCGTTGACACGCTGCATTTTCTGGCTGCCTGCTATCGGCTACCTGCTACCTGCTATTTTCGTGGCTTGGCGAAAACCTGCGTCAGATACATGGTCCCATCTTTGGACGTGGCGATGCCGATGCCGATCTCCATGAATCGAGTATCCAGGATGTTCTCACGGTGTCCTTTCGATTCCATCCACGCCTTCATGATCGCGCTTAGCTTCGCGCCTTCCTCGCCCATCGCGATGTTCTCGCCGGCGGCGAAGTAGCGGTAGCCGGATGCCTTGATGCGATCGAACGGCGTTTTTTTGTCGAGCGTGTGCTCCATCTTCCCCTGGCGGGCCATGTTCTCCGAGTGGGCCCTCGCGACCTTGCTCAGAGTCACGCTGAGTTTGAGCGGCGGTAACTCCTTCGCCTTGCGTTCCCGATTGGTCAGCGTCAGGATCTCGCGTTCCTCGGCAATCGATTCGAATTTCTTCGCCTCGCCGGCGCGCAGTACGGCCATCCCCGCGACAAGCATGCAGATTGCCAGGCAGCGCGTCAGAATGTGCATTGGTGACCTCCGGTGTATCGCACCCTCTTCTCCGATTATTTTCGCATGCGCCGGCCCGGTCGGCAAAAGAAAAGAGTGTGCTCGCAAAATGGATTCGCCTTTGCCGTTTTACTTTTTACTTCTTAGTGTTTCCTTCGTATGCTGGTCGGCACATCATTCCTATAGGGATAACCATGGATCTCTTCTGTCCGCATTGCGCGCAACGGGTGACGGTGCCCAATGAGAAAGCTGGGCAGGTGACGGCCTGTCCGCAGTGCGCGAAACCCTTCATGACGCCGGCGCTGGCGCCGCCGCCGGTGACGAGCGCGCCTCCGCCGACGGATTCGTACGGCATGGGCCCTCCGATCGCGCCATCTCCGCCAGTCACCGATATCACCGCCGGGGCGGCGAAACCCAGCCAATCCACCCGGCCGTCGGAACCGCCGCCACCACCGCCTCCGCCGGGCGAGTACACGCGCAGCTACTCCGGGCGTCTGACCGGCGCCTGGCTCGCTTACGTGCCGACGGGCTGCATGATCGCGATCTTTGTCCTGTCGTTCTTTCCCTGGCACTACATCGATCCGAAGGGCTATAACCTGTGGAGTCTGTCCTTCACGTCCGATGGAGCGGGACAATTTCTGGCGTACTGGATTCTGACGTTCCTGAGCGGCTTCTTCGTCGTTCCATCGATGGTGTTTGACAGCGGCTTGATCAAGGCGCCGCCGCAGCTCGCGCCGCTGATGACCTGGAAGAATCTGGTGGCAGGATTGTTCCTGGGGCTCGCGTTTTTGATGCTCTGCATCGACTATCTGATTCAGCATTTCGCGGACCGAGGCAATCCGATTGCGATCTCGGAAAAGCTGGCGATCCGCCTGCACCTGGTTGCGGTCGTGGCATCGTTCTTGATGTTTTGGCTGAACTGGCGAAAGCCCGAGAATCTGCCGGCGCCGATGATGGAAGTGCGTTGGTAGGAAAAAAACATCCTGCATCTCCGGCTTGGGAAGCCCTGTTTTTCCGGCGCCTTCGATGCAGGACTTTGCCAATTTGCAATTTGCACGACTTCATTTCAAGCCCGATGCCCCTGCATTGAGCCAGATTCAGGGCAACCATTACCTTCCGCGTCCGGTTGAACGATGGTGGAAGCCAAGAGTGGCCCAGCCGGGCCGGCAAACCTTGCTCATCCCACACAATCGGCACGCCCTGCACATGCCGTACGATCGGTACAGATCCTCGGAAATCGCGAAAAGTCGGCCAGTTTGCCTCATGAATTGATTGTCGGAGTTGTAGCGATTGACCTACGCTAAAGGTGTAGCACGATGCACATGAATCGGCGCAGCGCGCCGAATTTTCCGGGCGAATCGATTTGCAGTATGCCCGGGGTTCCAGTTTCCCGTTGCCGGCGCCAATGGGATTGCATCCAGTCGGCGCCGCGATGAAAGGAGAAGCCCAATGGCTTTTCGCACTCTGTTGATTGCCGTGGCGCTCGGTCTGCTTGCCGGCACCGGTTGCCGTACCAATCGTTCGAACTATCAGCCCTGCGCCCCCGCCGTGGTGGCGACCACGCCAGCGTGTCCGGCTCCGTGCCCGACCGCCGTCCCGCCGCCGCCGGTGGCCGTGGTGCCCCGTTAACACAAGGAAAAAGGCAAAAGGTAAAAGGAAAAAGTGATACTTGCTCGGCGCTTGCCACATTTGTGCAAGCGCTGAGCTTGGTTCGTTTGCTGGAGGTGTCGCCAATGTTGCCACAAATTCGCTGGCTGGCGGTGTGGGTAGTGATCGGCGCGGCCCCCGCCTGGGCTGCTGCCGAGCAGGTGCGTTATCGCTTTGTCCCGGTCGACGCATGCGGCACGATGAGCCAGGCGCCGATTGGGCCGCAAGGCACGATGGGTGAGCTTCGCCGCGTCTATGGGGCCCGCGCGTTGCCGTATCCGTATGTGGTGCGTCCGACGCAGATGGTGACGTTTCGCCATCCGTTCAGCGGCCGCAACGTGACGGTGCCGCTCCGCTTGCCGGATAGCACGCCACGCATGGAGCATCAAACGGATCGCATCATCTACAACTACAACGACTACACCGTCGAAGCCCGCTTTCAGCCGGACGGCTCGGTCGACGTCATCTACAACAGCGGCCTGTTGCGACCGCTGCCGTGGAACTGAGCCTCCAAGCCCCGGCATGACCGGAGCGATTGCCGGGGGTCGCGCCTGCAGAAGCTTCGACCCCCGCCAGTCGATGCGCTCATGCCGGGGCTTGAAATCGGCGACGGTGCATCGCTATATCACCTTGAGGACATCATTTCACTGTCTCAAGGAGTCAACGCGATGCGGTATGGATTCACGTTTCTCGCGCTCGCCCTTCTTCCTTCGCTCGGATCAGCAGCCATCAAGACGGAAACCATCACGTACAAGGTGGGCGACAAATCCTACAAGGGATTTCTCGCTTACGATGACGCCTCCAAGGAGAAGCGGCCCGGCGTTCTCGTCGTGCACGAGTTCTGGGGCCTCGACGACTATGCGAAGAAGCGGGCTGAACAGCTCGCGGGCATGGGCTACGTCGCCTTCTGTCCCGACATGTACGGCGAGGGCAAGTTGACCGAGCATCCCAAGGAAGCCGCCAAGATGGCGGCCGAAGTGCGCATGAACGGGGCCGAATGGCTCGCGCGCGCCAATGCCGGCCTCAAGATTCTCCGCGACAATCCGCTGGTTGATAGCAAGAAACTCGCAGGCATCGGCTACTGCTTCGGCGGCTCGACCGTGTTGACGCTTGCCAACTCCGGCTCCGATGTCGCCGCCGTCGTCAGCTTCCATGGCGCGATCCCAATACCCGAGGAAGCGGACGCCAAGAAGATCAAGACGAGGATCCTGATCTGCCACGGCGCCGCCGACTCGTTCATTAAGGAAGACACGATTC
>DASRSQ010000848.1:0-4622 GCA_035656475.1 Gemmataceae bacterium
GATTCAACACACCCTTGGTCTTGTAGAGGTTCTTGTAGTCCCACTGAATCGTGCGCGACTTCTTCAACCAGCGTGCCAGCTCCGTCGATTTCACGTCCTCAACCGAGGAATAAATGACGGAGGCGTCCTTGAATTTCCCGGTGCCGGGCTCAAGGCGAGCCTCTTCGAAATCCACTCCGCTCCAAAACATGAGCCGGATGCCCGCTTTGAGCTTGCTGTATCCAACGATCGGATTGCCCTCCAGAGTCCCTTGTCGATCAGGGCCGAGAGAGCCTCGCAGATCTCTCGATCGTTGGATTCCTGGGCCTCATTGTGAGCCTTGATGTCTTTGTTCATTGTCGTTTCCCGGGGCGCCTGTAGTGCATAGCAACCGCGCCGTTGCGGAACGACGTCGCCGAGACCAGGTCAAGCCGTCGCGTGCTGGGCAGCCCGCTCTGGTACAGGGTCGGGCCGTGACCGGCGATCCTGGGGTGGACGAGGAACTTGTACTCGTCGATCAGGTCCAGCCGGTCCAGCTCGGTCGCGAGCTTGCCGCTACCGAGGAGCACTCCGGCCGGAATCGCATCTTTGAGCTTCTGCACGCCCGTGCGCAGGTCGCCAGCGATGTGGTGGCTATTGTTCCACGGGAAGTCCTTCCTCGCCTTTGACGCCACGTACTTCGGCTTGGCCTCCAGTTTGACCGCCCACTCGCGCATCGCCGGCGGCGCCTCCACGTCGCCGCGGGCGACCGCCGGCCAGTAGCTCTCCATCATCTCGTAGGTGACGCGGCCCCACAGCATCGCCCCGGCCTCGTCCATGAGGCGAGTGAAGAAAGCGAGTGCCTCGTCGTCGGCGATTCCCTCCTGGTGGTCGACGCAGCCGTCCAAAGTGACGTTGATGGTAAAGGTCAAGAGTCCCATGGCGATGAGTTACTCCGAGATGAGTGGGCCGCTGAACTACGACTTGTCGACGAGCACCTGGCAGGGGAGAGAAATGGGGACGCTGCTCATTTCACAGAAGTCGGGAACGAGCTGTTTCCCATTTTCCCGCTTGCTAATCCAGCCCGAGGGCGGGCCAAAACACGGGATGAATTGCCACCCAGGTGCTTTCCGACACCTCCGGGCTCGCATCGACGTCGTATAAGACTGGCTCAGCCCTTTGCGTTGCCTTATACAACAGAATTCCGCACTCCAATAGAATCTTTCCGAATCCCTTAGGGTTCTCGGCGTAGCCCCCGGCCCATGGATAATTGTTTGCAATGTCATCCTTGCACTCGATCTCAATCCAAATATCTCCCGTGATTTCCTTGAGTTTTACGACTTGAAACTCCTTGGGCAGCACGCCGAGCTTTCTAATGATTTGTTCTAGCCCTGATCGAATATGGCTAAACTCGTCGGATATCTCAGTGATTCTCATATCCGAGAATTTGCGTATACTTTCGTCCAAATCCTGGTCTTCAACCTGCGTATGTCGTTTGCGAGATGCCTCAGCGACAGCCAATGACGCCAAGCGAATCGCTTCACGAGGTCTCCCGTATGAATGCTTATACATCCTTGCGAACGCGCCGTCAGGCAAGAGGCCGCCCCATATGTTCCTTGTCGAGACATTTATTTTCGAAGTAATGCGCCGCTCGATCATCTTCTTCAGATTCGGACTCTCCCACTCTACGTTACAGACCCAGTCATGGTATTTGTCTCGGTCCGTTAGCGGCAACTTACGATAGATTTGATCTCTGATCGCTACCACACATTTCAGGTTCTCGCCCTTCGCAAACGCTCGCAATGACATAAACAAGGCGGCAATAAACGCGTTCTGAATCGGGAGGTCTTGCCAATGAAGGTCGAGATCGTCGATGAGTATATGGTACGGTGCCTTAAGGTTTTCACCGATACGCTTGGCAACAGAGTGAATCAGATTAAGCAGCCAAAGGTGATTGGCCTTATTCGGGCCCCCCTCCAGCTTTGCCTTTCCCGAGACCTTTACGGCTTCCTTCATTTCAGCAGTCAACTCAACCTCTTTCACAAGCTCGATGATCTGCGATGAAAGTGTCATCTGTCGACCGTCGTCGCCGAGGCTAATGGCGAGGAGTCGGTCGGCTTCCTTCTGGTGACTGTTGCCGAAAAAGAACTGAACAATCTTGTGGAGCGCGTTGGAAAATGAGCTGCGATCCTTATGCTCTCGCCTCAGAACTTCGAGAGCCAAGATATAATCCCATAGTGCCTTGAAAAGCCACTGGTTTTTTGAGGCATCGGACATAATCGGAGTCGATGCGGTGATGTTGGCGAGAGCAGAAAACGCTAGGTCGTCGGGCGTTATGTTGATTACGCGTCCGGAATCCTGAGCGCGCCTTAGCCTAATCATTTGGAGAATTGCTGATTTGCCGGCGCCCTTCGGACCAACAAAGAAGACTGCGGGATCCTTAAAATCCAATGCTCGGGCGACATACCGGTCAGGATCTACATAGTAACTTTCCAATTCAGTGTCGAGCTCGGCAGAACTCAGGCCGAGAATCAGCAGATTCGCGCCTGGCTTCGCCACGAGGTAGTTCGTAGTGGCCTTATGCGCCTTCTTAGTCATGTAGCACCCTCCTAGGAATTGTGCGAAAACACGTGTGCACGGACCGCCAGAAAAGGTGTGAGGAACGCTCCTGACACTTTCTGGCCCATTGCTGTCCCCGTTCTTCCTTTTTCACTCACTTACCTCGTGCGATTCGTCGTGTCCCCTCCGGATCCTGAAACAACTCGTTGTTGGGGCATGTATCGGTGTCAGTCCTGTTCTTTAATAGAGCTGAAGGTGCTCCGTCGATCGTCTTGATTCGACTGTTCGTAGGCCCCCATTGCACGAACTCGAACGCTTTGCCCCGAAAATAGACGGTGTCGCCGCGGCGAGTTGTGAACCCTGGAGGTGGAGGTGGAGGCGGAGGTGGAGGATCGAGTAACTTTTTCTCAACAGCAACTACGCGTTCCTTCAAGATTTGAACCTCGGATCGCAGTTGGCGGATGGCTTCCGTAAAGCCGCGCAGAGTCTCAATCAACTTGTCATCCATCAGCTTGCCTCACGATTTAGATCCTTTGATTCAATTGCTGCAGAATCTCATCGAGCTTATCGTGAAGATCATCCCGCGGCTGGGACGCGGTCGACGACGTCGGCGCCGCGGGAGCTTGGTAGAGTTGCCTGACTTGGATAAGGACTTCTTCCAGCTTATGTTCAGCGTCTTTCCGCTTGCGGCGCTCGTCCCAGTATTTAGCCAGGCTGACAATGGCGGCAATCAAACTAGCA
The DNA here is from genome assembly GCA_035656475.1 of Gemmataceae bacterium. Classification (GTDB taxonomy): domain Bacteria; phylum Planctomycetota; class Planctomycetia; order Gemmatales; family Gemmataceae; genus SIAQ01. The sequence continues at coordinate 3,259 of DASRSQ010000848.1, forward strand.
ATGCCGACGATCAAAGCCGTGACATCCGAAAGGAAGCCGCCCTCCGCAAAAAGCATGCTGTCCTCCTACTCATAGTCAGTAAACATCAGTCAGTAAACATCAGCACAGCGCAAGATTGAAAACTCGGCTGGTGGGTTTGGCCCAGCCAACCTTTCGCTGGCTACGTTAACCGAGTTGGCCGCGCGTGTCAAATACTGCGCAGCAAGAATTACGTAACAAAGGTGACAAGCAAGGGAGAGTCGCCAAGCGCCCGTCAACTCACGTCGCCTCCGCCATCACCTGCAACTGCAACAAACTGCGCGACTGCTCCTTCTCCAAATACTCGCGCCCCTTCTTGACGTTGATGTGGTCCCATGGCAGCACCTCGGTCATCGGGCGGGAACGCTGCGAATAGAGTGACGTGTCGATGCCGAGGTCGGCGAAGGTTTGCCACCAGATTTCGGGCTTGAAGCATTCGGTCCAGCCGTCGAGGCGGCAGCCGCGCCGCCAGGCTTCCTCGAGCGCCACCGCAATGCGGCGGTCGCCGCGCGTGAGGACACCTTCGAGCAGGCTGAGGTCGATGTCGTGCTGCTTGATCTTGACGCTCTTGAGCCGGCAACGCGACTTGAGGTAGCGGCCAGCCCATTGCAGATACTCGCGCGTCTGCATGCCGTTCCACTGATACGGCGTGTGCGGCTTCGGCACGAAGTTCGACACGGACGCCGTCACCTCGACGAACCGGCCACGCACCTCGCGGCCAATGCGCGAGATCGTCTCCGCCTGTTCGAGAATGCCGTCGAGATCCACCGCACGCTCGCCCGGCAAACCGCACAGGAAGTACAGCTTCACGCGCTGCCAGCCCGCCTTGAACGCCTCGCGGCAACCTTCATACAGATCCTCGTTCTTGATCGGTTTGCGAATCTGCTCGCGCATGTCGTCGCGCGCCACCTCCGGCGCCAGCGTCAGGCCCGACTTGCGCACCCCCTTCATCAGCTTCGGCAAGCTCTTGAGCTGATGATTGACACGCAAGCTCGGCAGCGAGATGCTCACGCCGAGCGGCATGAACACCTCGTGCATCCGGTTCACCAGTTGCTCGAAATAGGGATAATCACTGGTCGAAAGACTTAGTAGGCTGATTTCCTTATGCCCGGTGCTGCGATAGCTGTCGAGCGCCGCCTGCACGATCGTTTCGACCGAACGCACGCGCAACGGCCGTTTGATCACGGTCGACTGGCAGAAGCGGCACTGCCAGGGGCAGCCACGCATGATCTCGATGGCGATGCGGTCGTGCGGCGTGTTGACGAACGGCACCACCGGCTTCGTCGGCAGCGGGATGTCGTCGAAATCCGGGTTGATCGTGCACGCCCGGATCTCGCGCGGCACAT
>DASRSQ010000849.1:0-3751 GCA_035656475.1 Gemmataceae bacterium
TGCCCATGCCCGATTTGTATCACCAGCTTATTGTGCAAATGCTTTTTACCTCTCTCAACGATTTCGTCAAACCGCTAAAGCGCGGTCTGGTTGCTCTCGCTCCTTTGCCTGTGCGGTTAGGAAAGGGCAAATTTCGCGAGCCTGATATTGGGTACTTCGAGAAACATCGCATCAAGGACCTCCGAACGCCGCCCGAAAGCGCCGACCTTGTTGTGGAAGTCGTCAGCCCTGGTCACGACAGCCGCAAACGAGACCTCGTTACCAAGCGTAAGGAATATGCCAAGGCTGGCGTTCACGAGTACTGGATCGTGGATCCTGACGAGAAAACGATAACCGTTTTGACGCTGGCGGGAAAAACCTACAGGGCACACGGCATCTTCAAGGAAGGCGACGACGCGACATCGAAGCTGCTCAAGGGATTTCACGTTTCGGTCACCGACGTGTTCGCCGTCGGTGGAGATATTTGACCCATCGCACGACGCGCCAAGATCCGAGGCATACTCCACATGATTCTGCGTCATCCCCGACTCCTGCTCGCCCTCGTCCTGTTCGGCGCTCTCTTCGCGCTCCAAGGCACCACCGTCGCCCAGCAACCTGAGAAGCTCGATGCCGAGGCGATGAATCGCAAGAAGACGCAGGAGCTGCTCGATCGGGCGCGCGATGAATATCGCGTCTATTTCAAAAAGCCCTCCAATGCGATCGAGTTCTGGGCGGCTATCAAGTTCGAAATGGATCTCGGCAAGTTCGACCTGGCCGCGTATCACATGAAGCTTTTGCTAGAGAAAGAGGACAAGGACTTCGATCGCGATCTTGTCAAGATCGAGCAGGCCGAGGGCATGTCGGCATTCTTTCGGCTGCGCAAGGTGCAGCCGAAGGACTGGTCGGACTTTGAGCCGTTTCGCAAGGAGGCGGTGGCGAATGTCGACAAGCTGATCGAGCGCGTCACCAAGGCGGTCGACACGCACCTGAGCGATCCGGTGCGCATCGAGAAATTCATCAAACAGCTCGACGCGGGCACCGAGGAGGAACGCGCGTTTGCTTATGTGCAGCTTGCCCGCTCGCGCGAACGGGCGGTGCCACAGCTCATCCAGGCGTTGCGCGTCAACTATGGCAAGACGATCTTTCCCAAGCTGCGTGAGACCTTGATCCGTATGGGACCGGAGACGGTGCCGGTCTATCTGGAAGTCTTCAAGGCCGTCAACGACAAGGATTATCGCGATGTCGAGCTGCGGATCACGTTGCTCGACATCGTGCAGAAGCGCGATGACACGCGTGCCATTCCGTACCTCTATCACATGTATGCGTCGAAGCGCTACCCCGATGCGGTGCGTGAGCGGGCGAAGGCGACGCTTGCCTCGCTATTGCGTGTGCCCCCCAGCGAGGTGCCGAGCGCGAAGGAGACGCTGACGCTGCTGGCGGAGCGCTATTATCAGCACAAGGCGGGATTCCACGAGAAGGAGCCGGTGAAGTTCTATCCGTGGGACGGCGAGAAAATCCTGACTCCCGCGTTCGAGATGACGCCCAACCAGGCCGAGGAATTCCTCGGGATCCGCTACGCCAAGGAGGCGCTCGATCTCGACCCGAGCTGGCAGCCGGCCCAGGTCGTATTCCTGAGCCTGATGCTCGAGCGGCAGTATCGGCCCAAGATGGACCAGGCGCTGCTCGAACCGATGCCGCCGAACATGCAGCAACTTCTGACGACGATCGACGTCGATGTGGAGATGCGCGTCCTCGATCGCGCCCTCGACGACCAGCAGATACCGGTAATCCTGCCCCTGATCCAGGCACTCGGCGATCGCGGTGAGACTCGGGCCGCCCGCACCAACGTCGGCGGCCAGCCGCGCGGCATCATCAAGGCGCTCTACTATCCCGATCGCCGGGTGCAGTTCGCGGCGGTGCGTGCGATGCTGAAGATGCCGCCAACCTCGAGTGTTCCCGCGTCGTCCGATCGCATCGTCGAGTTGTCGCGCCGCTTCGTCGCCAGCACCGGCACGCCAAAGGCCCTTGTCGTGCAGGCGCCGGTCGGGCAGGAGCAGCCAGTACGTGAGGTGGTCAAGGGGCTGGGCTTCGAAGCGGTGCTCGCGAACAAGTCGGCGGTAGCGGTGGCAAAGGGACGCGAGACGGCGGACATCGATCTGGTGATCTTGCACAAAGGAGGCGGCGACGCGGACCTGCCGATTGCCTACAGTCAGATGCGCAAGAACTTCGATGTTGGCGGTTTGCCAATGCTGGTCGTCGTCGACAAGGCCCGCGAAAAGTCGGCGAAGAAGTTCACCGCCGGCGACCCACGCGTCCTCGTGATCACCGAGGATCGCTTCCAGGCCAACGATATGTTGAAAGACGAAATCGAGAAATTGACGCGCACCGCCGGCGTCGTGAAATTGTCCCCGGCCGAGCGCAAGGAATTCGCCAAGACATCGATGGACACGCTCGCCCGCATGGCCCGCGGCGAGCTCAAGGGCTACGACCTCAGCCCTGCCCTTGATACGATCCTTGACCAACTCAACAGCAAGGATTTCGCCCTCGATGCGGTCGAGATCCTCGGCCGACTCCCCGGCAAGCAAAACCAGTACAAGCTCGCCGGCATCGTCACCGACCCGATGCGCGACAAACTGCGATTGCCGGCCACGATGGAACTGAACCGCCACATCCTCGCCAACGGCGTCCTGATCGGGCCCAAGCAAGTCGCCGACCTCAAGCTGGCCCAGCAACAATCTGCAGGTCCCTTGCGTGCTCAGCTCAATGTCACCGCGAGCCTGATCGGCCGTACGACCGCCGCCAAGACGGGCGGCGACCTGTGGCGCTTCCAGCCCGATCCGCCGGCGCCGCCGAAGGGGAAGGAAAAGGAAAAGGAAGAGAAATAATCCGTTAGGCTGCATCGTCGTCACTGCCGAGGCCCAAAATGGCGAGCGTGGTCTTGCCCAAAGTTCGTATGTTCATCCCATGTCTGTCAGTGACATTGGAAGCAGGAAAGCCGGTAACCATTCACAGTCCGTTACATACGATTCGCATGCCACTCGGTGTCACGGAAAAGTACCTGCTTGATGAATTGTTCTTCTATGTCGTATTGACTGACGCCGTCGGTGCATTTAGGCTGACAGTAGAAATGCGCAGCGTCGACGACATTGTCTTGCAGCGCAGCGAATCGGAACAAGTGAAGTTCGTCGGTGGTGCTAAACTCAAGGTGAAAGAACTGGGCATCCGCATGATTTCTGTCCCATTCGGTCGCCCTGGTCTGTTTGAGTTCAGGCTGTTTGCCAATCACGCGCATCTTGAAGAAGGTGGCACTGCAATGTTGCGAGTATTGCCGGGGTGAAGCATGTCGAAGAAAAACAAGTCTGCGATTGGCATCGGGCAGGTCGTACAGGGAGACATCTTACCGACCATTGAGATCGACTGCTCGGAGTGGATCGCCAATTCGGAAGGATGGACGCGCGGACCTGTCCGTCCGGTCACTGCTATTGAAGTGCGAAAGACGAAGAATCGGCGTGAAGTCACTGGTCGAAAAAAGGCCGTCAAGCGATAGCGTCTCACCAAAAATCCAATCCACATCTACGCGCCAGCCCGGCACCGCGGGCTCGGCGTCCACCGTTTGACCTCGCCGAAAAGTGAGCGGACGATCCGGATCGCTCGCACGATAGACGTGAATACACTCGGCCAGCGGGTCCACATCCCAGACGACCTCGGTACCCGCCTGGAAGTAATCGGCACGCTTCTCGGCCATCTCCGATTCCGCGGATGGCGTGTCGCC
>DASRSQ010000850.1:0-3044 GCA_035656475.1 Gemmataceae bacterium
CGAGATTGGTGCGGTCGACTATGTCAGCGTGCCAGTGATCCCGGAGATCTTGCGGGCGAAGGTATCGGTGTTCATCGAGCTACATCGCAAGACGCGCGAACTGGAGCGGGTGAATCAGTCGCTGCTCGAGAATGAGCGCCGGCTGCGTGCGATCCTTGATACCGCCAATGACGCCATCATTACCGTTGACGCCAACGGCACGATGCAAACAGTAAATCCGGCCGCCGAGCGCATTTTTGGCTACAGCGACGCGGAGATGGTTGGCCAAAACGTGCGCATGCTCTTGCCCGAGCCGCTCCGCGACCAGTTTGTGACATTGATGGTGCAACGGCGCCGCGGAGACAGCCGGCTGTTCGGCAGCCGCGAGATTCAGGGATTGCGCAAGGATGGAGCGGTGATCCCCTTGGAAATCGCGATCAGCGAGGTGGCGCCGGGCAAGGTCTACACGGGAATCATTCGGGACATCAGCCGGCGCAAGGAGCTCGAGCGCGAGGTGACCGAGATCGCGGCCGCCGAGCAGCGCCGTATCGGCCAGGAGTTGCACGACGGCGTCAGCCAAGAGCTGACTGGATTGTCGATGCTGACGAATGCCTTGCGAGACCGCATCACCGGCGCGCCCGCGACCACCAGTGCGCTGGTGGACCGCGTGCTTGACGGCCTGGCCAAGGTGCACAAGCATGTGCGCGATGTGTCCCATGGGCTGATCCCGGTCGATGTCGATGCAGAGGGTTTGCGGGCTGCGCTCGAAGACCATACCGAACGCATCCGCCAGCAGGCGGGGATTGCTTGCGTCCTCCACTATCCGCGCGGCCTGCGCGTCGCGGACACCCTCACCGCGACTCACCTGTTCCACATCGTGCAGGAATCAGTCAACAATGCGCTGCGACATGGGCGCCCGAAGCGCATCGACATCCAGCTCCAGGCCAAGCCCGATGCCCTGATTCTTACCATCAGCGACGACGGCGTCGGGTTCCCCGCCGAGGCCGGCCCGCGCGACGGCGTCGGCCTGCGGCTCATGGGGTATCGCGCCCGCCTGATCGGCGGCGTGCTGCAGATTCGCCCGCGCGATGGGAAAGGTACCCTCGTCACCTGCACGGTATCGGATTGGCGCACCCCCAAGGCCACGGAGTCCGCCGACGCGCCGCGGGCCTGGGCATGATTCAATGTCATCAGCGCAATAGTTCGCAGGATTTCATTTGAGAGGCAGATATGTCCACCGCACTAAAGAACCCCGCAGTGAAGGCGCGTCGCGTCTTTGTCGTCGATGACCACCCGCTGATCCGCGAAGGCCTCGCCGCGCAAATCTCGACTCAGCCCGGCATGCAAATGTGCGGCGAAGCCGAGGACGTCGCCGAGGCCCTCGCACGCATCAGCGAAGCCGAGCCCGACCTCGTCATCGTCGACATCTCCCTCAAGAATGGCAACGGCATCGACCTCGTCAAACGCCTCAAGAGCAAGGAACCAGGACTCGTCATCCTGGTCTGGTCGATGTACCCCGAAAATCTCTACGCCGAGCGTGCCCTGCGTGCCGGCGCTCGCGGCTATGTCAACAAGAGCAAGACCGCCGGCCAGATCATGGAGGCAATCACCACCGTTCTCGACGGCCGCACCTATTTAAGCCCTGACATGTCCGAAAAGCTATTAGGACGTGTCATCGGCGGCGGCCCGAAAGAAATCGAGATTACCGGCGTTGACACGCTTACGGACCGCGAGCTCGAAACCTTCGAATTGCTCGGCCAGGCCATGACGACGCAGCAGATCGCGTCGAAGATGCACGTGAGCCGCAAGACGATCGAAACGTATCGGGCGCGCATCAAGGAAAAGCTGGGACTGACGAACGCCGTCGAATTGATTCAACACGCGGTGCAATGGGTGATGGCGAAGTCGGAACAGCAATCGCAGTGATCAAGGCAAAAGGTAAAAGGCAAAAGTAGTTAATACTTTTGCCTTTTTCCTTTTACCTTGTCGAAGTTTACTTCGATTCCGGTTCGGGCATGTTGATGAGGTTGCCGCCGCTGCCCGTGCCGCCGCGCAGCTCGCGCGGCTTGCTCGTGCCGCCGCCGCTTTCCGTAGGCGTCTCGGGAGCGGATTCTTCCCCGCCTTCATCCTCGATACGCTTCTTGCTCAGGCCGATCTTGCGCTCGGCCGCATCCACGCGCAACACCTTCACTTCGATCTCCTCGTCCTGCTTGACGAGCATTTCCGGCTTGTCGACCTTGCCGTCGGACAGCTCGGAAATGTGCAAGAGGCCTTCGAGACCGGGTTCCAGCTCGATGAAGACGCCGAAGTTGGTGATCTTCGTCACCTTGCCCTTGACGGTGTCGCCTGGATGGTAGCGGCCCGGGATATCGCCTTCCCACGGGTCGTTGGCCATCTGCTTGAGGCCCAGGGCGATGCGGCGCTTCTCCTGATCGACGGAGAGAACGACGCACTTGACCTTGTCCCCCTTGTTGAGCACGTCGCTCGGATGGCCGACCTTGCGCACCCAGCTCATGTCGCTCACGTGCAGAAGGCCGTCGATGCCTTCCTCGATTTCGATGAAGGCGCCATAGTTGGTGAGGTTACGAACCACGCCTTCGACCTGCGTGCCCGGCGGGTAGCGCTCGGCGACCTTGTCCCAGGGATTCGGCTGGACCTGCTTGATGCCCAGCGAGATTTCCTGCTTGTCCTTGTTGATGTTGAGGACCTGCACCTCGATCTGGTCGCCGATGGAGACCAGCTCGTTCGGGTGGTTGATGCGCTTGGTCCACGACATTTCGCTGATGTGCACCAGGCCTTCGATGCCCGGCTCGAGCTTGACGAAAGCGCCATACGACATGACGTTGACGACTTCGCCGTGATGCCGGCTGCCGATCGGGTACTTGGCGGCGACATCTTCCCACGGGCTCTTGGTCTTCTGTTTGAGGCCAAGGGCGATCTTCTCGCGGTCCTTGTCCACATTGATGATGTAGACTTCGAGCTCCTGATCGATCTTGACGACTTCGTGCGGATTGTTGACGCGGCCCCAGCTCATGTCGGTGATGTGCAAGAGGCCATCGATGCCG
>DASRSQ010000851.1:0-1557 GCA_035656475.1 Gemmataceae bacterium
GCGTCTCCGAGGTCGACCAGGGGCTTGGCGATTGTGTTCTTCGCTACTCCGGTGGTCCGCACGGTGGCGCGGATCGACATGCCCTCAACCAGGCAACAACGACCTGAGCCCGCTTCGCCGTGCTCAGGTCGTTCACATGGCTAGTATGCTTGACCGCTCATGCACGGTCAAGCATTTAGGATCAGTTTGGGTCCTCGTCTTGATGGACGACTATGCGCCCATCCCGCGCGTCATGCGGAGTCGACTCCTGGTCGCGCGCCGAGTCCCAGTGACCGCCACGCTTGGCGCGGCTGATAGCGAACTCGACGGCGTACCGCCGTCGAGCCGCCGTGACACCCGACTCGGACGAACGACGTGGTTGGGACGATGCTGTCGCACGAATCATGTGGTCACCTCCTCTACAGGACCTAGCGCTGCCACTGGACGCCCGTAGCGCCACAACCGCTCAAGGATCTCATCCTGTTCCCCGGTCGCGTCCAACACATTCAACCCGAGAGCCTTAGCTTCCTCCCTGTCGATGAAGAACCCATGCTCGGGGTAGCTCTCGACCAGACGCGATGCGATGTCTCGTGCCCGGTCCCGCTGACGGGGGTTGTCAGGAATCGGGAAATGGTGCCGCAAAAGCCGCACCGCGTATTCCTCTGCCACTTTAAGAATCCGGGCCCGCTCGTTGTAATGAACAATGTCGATCGATTCGTAAAGCGGACGCACTGTGTCCGAAACAAACTTCAGCACATGCGGCAATAGAACTTCGGTCCGCTTTTCCATACGATCAACGAGCATAAACATCGAGGCATCTACTGAATCGAGCGCATATGCGCGCAGCCGTTCCAATGACTGGACTTCGTTGAGGCCTGACGTGAACTGCTCCAGATCCCTGTCCCAGATCTGAGCATCGAGCGGGCCTAGTGAAGCGTCCTGCGCCATCAGAATCCCGCCCGCGCCCAGCGTCAACAGAGTCGCGGCGCTCATGGCCTGATCGGGCACCACGGCGACAAAGCCCTCGCAGCGCCGGCAGAGCATCCGGGCAAGCTGGAACGCCGCCCGTGCGTCTCCACCTGGAGAGTCGATGAGCAGGGCGACGCTCTCGTTCTTCCGCAGCCGTGAGGCGTGCAGGCGAAACGCCTCGGGCAAGCTCGGTTCGATCTCAGCGGCAACCATCCATACTGGCATTCCTAGGTTGTCGCTCAAATCGCGCAGCGCATTGCCAAACTGCTTTGGCAGTGGCCCTTTCCCCGGGTAAATGGCGGCGCGCATGAGGACTGCCGGTTTCGCGGATGCGGCAGCCTTTTTCGGAGCGGTCGCCTTTTTGGCAACCTTCCTGACTGCCTTTTTGGCGGGCGTCGCCTTCCTGGTCGGGGTGGCCTTCTTGGCAGGCTGAGCGGGAGCAGCCGCTCCCCCTGGGACCGCAGTCAAATGCGAGTCCGGGCTACTCATCGACGATCTAGCCACCGTGCCTCAGCCGCCTTCCGGGCGATACGTGACCGCTCCTCGGCAGACAGCTTGTCTGCCCGGGCGCGGCCACCCTTCAATCCACCCTTACGCCCCAAAGCAACG
>DASRSQ010000852.1:0-11711 GCA_035656475.1 Gemmataceae bacterium
AAGCCCCAATCTGGTACTCGAAGGGTGAACGGTTACGAAAACAGTTATTGCCAATTCCATTTGGAACACCTCGGTATCGCAGGATATTGTCGCGCTCGATGATGTCCTAGAAATCATTGACGAGCATTTCGGAATGGGCCAAAAGCCCATCGTGGGGGATGCCTCTACCCGCAAGGGTCATGTAGGCAGTAATGCGGAGGTGTCGGTGCAGCGTAGGGCCGATGATACGACATCCCCCACCGAACTAACCGATGAGTGTGAGTTTGTACGTATTGCCACTGACGCATTAAAGGCATTTCGGAAAGATCGTGGATACCAGAATACACGTGGCTTCAGCACGGGAGAGGTATCTGTTATCGTGGACGCCTTGCGGCCTTATCTGCGTGCGCACAAGCCAGAGTCGGGTATGCCAAGCAATCTGGACGAATGGTGCAAGGTTCTTGAGGATGCGCAGGCATACCGGGCGCTTCAACAGCGTGGGTATTCAGATGACTGACAAACACTTGTTTATAGAGAAACTTAGAGAAGCACTGAACTGGCGCAATAGTTACGTTGATGTTGTTCATGAGTTATTTCTTCCTGATACTACAGAGAACACCGTCTGGAATAAGGCAATTCATACGGCATGGCGCGCTGTCCAGCTTCATGGCCGAGAATTGGAAGATCAAAGACGTGAGATATCGGTAGGGCTTGACGACTGGGATAAGTCGGCCCTTCATCATGCCAACAGCATTCAAAAGTGCTGGGACAAAAAGCAGCCAATACCGGACGGCCATGCCTTGTACCTTTCTAAGTATGTCCTCCACTGCCTACAAAAGAAACCCGAGCCGGTGTCGGTTTCTCTGCTTGATATAGCCGGTGTTATTTGCAGGGGCGTTAATGATGAAACCAAAGACTATAAGGAAATAGCAAAAGCCGTCCTAGACGCGGCAGGAGTGAAGTATGTCGAGTGACACAGAAGCATTGGTAATCGCCTTTGGTTTCTACGGACTTCTGTTTGTGGGAATCCTCTTGGTATACGTAATAGCAAGCGCATTATATGCGGAGATGGAAGGAGAATAACCAAATGGAAATAGAGCAACTGGTCCAAGACATTCTGGTAATTACGCGTAACTCTGGCCGAGAGAAAGATGCACGTAACGATCTAACCAAACTGCTTCAGAAGGCGCTCGCCACACCAGCTGCCGATCAGGCTGAGCGCTGCAAGCATGGCGTATGGGCCGCAGATCGGTGCGAGAACTGTGTAGCTGAACGTGATGCGTGGCTTGAGAAACAGGCTACCCCTGAGTTAGTTCAATACCTGAAGGACAATCCTGATGCGCTGAAGTCAGCCGCCGATCGGTCCATAACTGCAGCACTTCCTCCAGCCACGGGCATATCATCATCGTTTATTTATACCGAAAACGATCAGCCGGATGAGTTGATTAAGAACGCACTGGCGGTATTCTATGCCAAGCATGACGAATGTGAAGAAGACCTGCCCTCAATGAGAGCGGCAATTGAGTACGCACTGCAATCATCACTTCTCATGCGGGAAGCGATCAATCACCGCCTGTTGAAAGCAGCCAAGAAAGCCGAGCAATTCATGTCGTGCTATGGAAATGGGGGAGCAACCGAGTCATTACGTTGTTCCATTATTACCGAACTACGCGAAGCGTTTTATGGCATTGAAGAGGCAGCAGAACAACCGAGGAAGTCATCGGATGACTAAATCACGCGCACAACTATTAAGAGAAAACGAGGTCCTCTACGATCTGGCGGTGTCGCTCGACGCTCATCGGCTCTGTGACGCCAATCCGTCATTGGTATTCCCGGATCAGCTTATTCGATCGCGCGATTATGTTGATGCCCTACTGCGGATGTATGCCACGCGAAAACCTCAACGGAGGCGGGGTAGTGATGACTGAAATGTACTACTTCGATAGTGAGGGCTTCGCCCGGCGGCTGAACGACATCCTTTGGACGAAACGCCTCCGCGTTCCGGAAGCAGCGGCACAAGCCGGAGTGTCGTATGCCATCTTCCACCGCATACTGAAACATAGGGGTACGCCCAACGCTGATGCGATTGTAAATCTGCTCCGCTTTATGGGCGCTGACTTCAAGGAGTTCGTGGTGCGTCGTAACCGGACCGTGGGAGCGTTAACTGCGGCATCAGAAATAGAAGATCAGGCAAGCGAATGAGCGCAAAGAAGAAAATGTGCGGAGATAAAAGCACCTTTTACAGCAAGCAAAGGGCGGTAGCTCATGCGGCCAAGTATGGGCAGAGGGTTTACGAATGCCCTATCTGCTTCTGCTGGCATTGTACGAGCAAGAGCAATTGGCGGCATGAGTATGTCGATGCCGCGCAGGCCAAGAAGGATATGCAGACGTTAGAACGCAAACTACGCACAGAGTACAACACGATCCTTAACAAGAAGAATCGCAGGATCAACGAGCTGGAACTGGCGGTGGCAAGAACAAGGCACAATCAAGCAGAAAGCGAGAAACCGTGACGCACATTTTCATCATCAACACCGGAAACATCATCGCGCTGGAAGGGCATTACGTCTGGGTGCTGGCAGAAAATCAGGGGGGCACATGAAAACAGCAATACTTCTCATATGGTTTATAAATTCTGTAACATCACAGATTGTTCCTGCTGATAAATGCGAAACGTTGGCTAAGCAGGCAAGATCAGTTAAGAGCTGGACTGTCGGGTCTCCTAACGCCGCTTGCCTCTACAACGATGCAACAGATCAGGAGGCGAAATGACCGAGGTGTACAAAATCACTATTGAAGGCAACGGGCTGAAGATTGTGCAGGGGATTTCGTCTGAAATGGCGCGGAGGATCGTTAACACCATTATGCGGGAATACCCAGAAGACCATCCGTTACATGAATCTAAACATGAGGAGGGAAAGTAATGCAAATGAACATCCCGGGCGAAATGGTACAGGATGCCTTTGTATATGAAGGGCTGGTGTATGACGGCAAGCATTCTATTGTGCTGGAGGCCAAAAAGAACAAAAACGGCATGTGGTATTATGAAGAACGTTGGCCGGGCGATAGACCGCGTGCGTGTTGCTTATTGCATCATGAGTTTGTGAGTAAGCTTGATGATATGAAAATACCGCATACCCTTTCTAAGGTAGAGAAGCCGTGATGTTCGGACTGCATGTCGCCTTGGTTATCCTGTGCGCGAAGGTAATCGGACCGGACACGTTCGTTACCGGCATCGTAACTGGCTTTGCTTTCAGTGACATGCCACGAGAGGTCAGAAAGTTATGCTTGACACTGCGCAACCGTTCAAGGAGCGAGAAGCCATGAATAAGCATCACAAGAACTGTATCTGTCGCGAATGTAAGCCTATCAAGCAGGCTGCATATTACCTGTGGCGTATAGCACTGAAGGCCACCGATTCAAGGAGCGAGAAGCCGTGAAATGCGGAAATATTGTAGTATCTGGCGCCTCCCCACCTGAGCCTCCAATTTATGTGGTCCGGCGAGGGAAGATTCACGTCAGGCTGCATTGGCATGAGTTTGTGAAGCGAGAAGACGGATCCTACATGCATCCTTACAAGCTACGAAAAGGTGATGTGGTGCGCGTCTATACCTCGAATATCGATCCTGCAAGGGTAAGAGTTCAGTATTGGCATGATTAACGATTCAAACGTAGAGCAACCGGGCCAATGATCGCATGGTAGGCTTCAGCCCATATTCGCGGATACACCTCGGCCGTCTGGCCGGGCGCGTATTGTACGACTCCCAGATGGAGAAGGCGCGGGAGAGCCGAAAGACCGAGGATTTCGAAGAAGCGAACAGGACCAAGCGCACAATGTCGCTTCTGGACATCTTGAGCGGCTTGTTATGGCTCGGCCGCCAGCGATGAAGAAGAGGCGGACGAAACGGAAGTTTCGAAAGCGGGCGGCATTACCGGGCGCGTGCACCGTGGATGGTTGCCGACGGGATGCCGTGCGATGGGGTCGCTGCAATGATCATGGGTCGGTGAAGATACCTTTGACACCTCGCTGAAATCGTGTCACAAAATAAAACCCGACTGCGCGTCAACGACAGCCGGGCCAATGCCACAGCGAACGGAACTCGCCATGACTGATGACACGATAGCCGCATTCGAGACGGAACGCAACGAGGATTACACGGGGGCGTGTTGCTTGCTGGTGCGGCGGTCAGGACCAAGGAGTCGCAGGCATCTTAAGATCGAGGTGCTTATTGACGCTGATCGACTGCCAGATCTTTCAATGTTTCAATGGGTGATGTGGGAAGGCAATATTCGCAGCGGGCGTCACTATGTGGCGTGCCTGTCGCCGCTTCCGGGAATGAGCGGATGGATACTGCCATTGCATCGGTATCTCGTTGACCCCCCGAAGGGCATGGTGGTGGATCACAAGAATCGTCGGCCGAACGACAATAGAATGCGCAATCTCCGGATATGCACTCATGCGCAGAATAGTTGGAATTCGACCCCATCTGAGGGCAAGAGCAGCCCGTATAAGGGCGTGTGCAGGGTGGGACGAAAGCGTGGCCTGAAGAGATGGTGGTGGTGCAAGTGGAGGGCCAGCATCAAAAAGAGCGGAAAGATGTACGTGATCGGAATGTTCGATAAGGAAACACACGCGGCGTTTGCATACAACCTGTTTGCAGAGCGATTGTACGGAGAGTACGCGTATGTAAATGATGTGGTGTTGGGCGACGACGAGGTTGCCGAAGTGCATCAAGCGATTGAGCTGCTGGAGGCAAAGCGTCGCCTCCGGCTCTTGCCAAAGCCGATAGCCAGGCCCAAGGCTCGGTCCTTGCCAGTCTATGCCATGGATCTTGTTGGCGAATGAGCAATTTCACCGGGAAAGTGTCCGCTTGTTCTGGTGTGATAAATCCGAATCTCTCGGATGAGGGGTGGAGTCTATTAGTAATTTCACCAAACTCTTTCACGAACTCATGCTTGACCTTACTATAGTTCCCAGTCATATGATTGTGCATGCTGAACTTCACCGTCCTGAAGTCCTCTGCGGACATGAAAAAGTACTATGCCCCCACCGGCAGGGACTATTTCATCGAGGATGAGAAGACGGTTGCCTTCTTCGGTGGCAAGCTCGCGGAGCGGCTTGGCGTCGGTGAACAGTTCGACCTGGACACCTTCCACGACCTCTGCGACGGATTCCGGCCCGGCGTTTGGGAGCCTGACCCCGAGACCGGCGAGATCAAAAAGGCAAAGCTCACCCCCGGGCGCCGCGACGATAGCCGGGCTGGCTGGGACGTCACAGTGGATGGCCCAAAGGACCTTGGCGTCCTGATGGCGCTTGGTCTGGACGAGCGGATCGTGCCCGAGGTGCTGCAACGGGCGGGGCAGGATGTCATGGCCCTGATCGAGCTGGATGCAAAGACCCGCGTTCGCATCGGCAAGCAGGACACTGATCGAGCCACGGGCGAGATCGTCTACACCGGCGTCCTCCATACCACTTCAAGACCAGTAGGCGACAAGATCGACGTCCAGCCTCATTTCCACTTCCTGGTCGCGAATGCTACCTGGGACCCTGTCGAGCAGCGGTACAAAGCGCTGCAACTTCAGCCGTTTGCCCAGAACGGAGCGCGGATAGATCGGCCATACTACACGGCCTTCTTCAACGCGCAGATGGCGAAGTACATGAAGGAGTTGGGTTACCAGATCGAGCAGACAAAGGATACGTTCCGGGTTGTCGGCGTGCCGGAGCCCGTGCGCCGGGAGTTTTCACAGCGCACCCAGAAGATCGAAGCCGTGGCCGCGATGCTGGAGAAGAACAAGCAAGAGTTCCTGAACGACCCGAATGCGAAGCTGAATCCGGCGGTGAAGGGCCGGCTCGGCGCCCACACGAGGGAGGCGAAGAAACCCGGTAAGACTTGGGAATCGCTCATGGATCACTGGGTAAGTCGGGTGACTGACACAGAGCTTCAGCAGGTCCGGGATGCGGTCGATCTGTCGCGTCAAGGACCGAAGGGAATGGAAGCGATCAGGGAGAACGCGCGGGAGTCCGTCGACTTCGCCCTACGGCACCTGCTGGAAAGGTCCAGCACGGTGACCCAGCGAGAGGTCGAAACGGTTGCCATGCGCCATGGCATCGGCAATGTGACCCCAGAATCGGTCGTCGAGGAGATCAACACCCGCCGTGACCTGATCCGGCGCGAGATCGGCGGCGTAAATCTCGTGACGACGCAGGCGGTGCTGAACGAAGAAAAGGCGATCGTCGAGTTCGCGCAGAAGGGAAAGGGGCGCTGGAGGCCCCTTTCCGCCTCGACGGCCAGAACCGGAGGTGACAAGTCCGAGCTTATCACGCTCTCCCCCACACAGGCAAGCGCCGTGAAGCACGCCTGGGACAGCCGGGACCAGCTCATAATGATCCGTGGCGCCGCCGGTACGGGCAAGACAACGTTGACCAAGGCGCTCCTCGCCAGTGTCGATGCCCCCTATGTCGTGCTCGCGCCCTCGGCGGAGGCGAGCCGCGGCGTCCTGCGCAGAGAAAATGTAGACCCCAACGCCGACACGCTGGCGAAGTTCCTCGGGGATGATGAGATGCAGGCGCGCGTGCGCGGTGGCCTGATCGTGCTCGACGAGGCCAGCCTGACCGGGGCGCACGACCTGGCAAAGCTGCTGAAGTCGGCCGACTCACTTAAGGCCCGCGTCCTGCTCCTGGGCGATCGGCGCCAGCATAAGTCCGTCGCACGCGGCGACGTGCTCACACTGCTCGAGGACAAGGCCAAGCTGAAGGTGGCAACCGTCGGCGAGATCCGGCGGCAGAGCGGCGAATACAAGGCAGCCGTCAAGCTCGCGAGCGACGGCAAGGTCGCGGATGCCTTCGCCAAGCTCGACCGGCTTGGCTGGATCAAAGAGGGCCACGATGTCCTGGTCGAGGACTACATGGCTGGCGTCAAAGAGGGCAAGTCGCAATTGGTCATTGCGCCGACGCACGCGGAGGGCGATACTGTGACGGCGAAGCTGCGCGAGCGGCTGAAGGCAGAGGGAGTCATACATGGACCAGAAAAAGAAATCACCCGGCTCGAAAATGTCAGCCTCACGGAAGCTGAAAAAGGGAACGCGGAAACTCTCCGCGCGCACGCGGGCGAAACGGCACAGTATGTCCGTCATGGCAAATCAGCGCGGGCCGGGGATCGGGTAACTATCACTGCCGAGAACGCGGAGGCGCTGGCAAAAGAGGGAGGCCGCTTCGTCGTGTACAAGCCGGTCGAGATGAAGCTCGCCGCCGGCGACACGGTGCGCATGACCGGCAACGGCTGGGACGTGACCGGGTCCCACCGACTGAACAATGGCGCCGTCTACGGCGTGGCTGCGGTGACGGATGCTGGCGTGACTCTGGATAACGGCTGGATGATTGACACGCCGCACCTGCAGCACGGCCTGGTCGTGACGTCGCACGCGGCGCAGGGGCGGACAGTCGATCGCGTTCTCGTCGCGCAGAGCAGCCAGTCGTTCCCCGCCAGCGACAAGGCGCAGTTTTATGTGAGCGTGTCGCGCGGGCGGCAGCAGGCTCAGATTTACACGGACGACAAGGCCGCATTGCTAGAGGCGGTGGACCGAGATCGCACGCGGCTCTTGGCTTCGGAACTCGTTCGCGTGCCAAAGCGAAATCTGCGGAAGAAACATAAGCGTGCCTTAGACCGGATTCGGGATTTGTGGAATAGCATTCGGCGTGAGCCGGAGCGGGAGGCTCGGAAAGATGTGGAGAGGCAGCGCGAGTGATGCCTTCCGAAGGGGCTGGGAGCGTTCAATGATCTGCTCAAAATCCATTTCAGGAAGAGGTCGAGCCGAACTCGCCCCCTCGTGGCCTGATCCCAGACTAGGCGGCGTCTGTCTGGGTCTGTTGCCCGATCCAGTTCTTTCCCTTGGCAGCGGTGAGGTTGAACTCTTGCCACAGGTGCTTGTCCTTGAAGACAAGATGAACTGTGCCTTTCTTGAAAAATCGAATACTAAAGTACCGACTTTCGGTGGTGTTATCGAACGGCGACTTGACGTTATGCCCGAGGATGTGAAACTTGTTATCCAAAGCGTGTCCGATGGTGTGGCAATCCGCGAAGTCTTTGCCGTCCAGCACGCACATGATGCGATCCAGATCGTTGTAAATATCTGTGCGTCGGTACCCGTAGTTGAGGCTGAAGTTGCCGCCGTATTTGTCTTCGAATTTGCACCCGTACGGAAACACAAGCTTCTCGTTCACTTTGTAGCTGTCATTGGTTTTCCAGCCCTCGGTGTGGTTGGTATTTCCCTTGAAGTAGCTGGTCAACTCATCAAACACGTTCGCAACGGACTTCTCGAACAGCGAGCGGCGTTGAAGAAACACGTTTTCCAGCGTGCCTTTGATATTTTCCTTGGTAAACGGGATATTGCCGTTCCGCTCGATGTCACGGACAAAATCCTCGGTCTGTTTCTTGTCCAGCCATTTGCGGAATTCCATCTTCTCGAAAACCTGCATCCATGCATCGCGCCGATGCTTTTTGCTGAATTCAGCGCGCGCACTGTTCAGATTGTCAAACGCGAGGGCAACGGCCTTCTTGTAGCCATCATCCGTATATCCTATTCCAATGTCATTTGCCTGAAGGAAGAGAGATGCCTTGCGGATGTGCTGGAAGGCCTTAAGCATATGCTCATTGGCCTGGTCGTAAAAGTGCTGCATATTACCGAGTCGGTCAATGAGGGCTGGAAGGGTGGCGGCTTCGCCGATGTCGGCGCTGACCACTTTCTCCTCTCCGTCCTTAGCCCACAAGTCAAGGCGATCATCCTCGGCTTCCTTCTTCAAGTAGACCATCGCCACGTTTACGTCTGTGCGACGCTCTGCGGTGCTAAAGCAATCGCCAAGATATTCGACATTTCCGTGCTTTTCGATGACGGTGGCCAGCCTTTTCCGGGTCTCGGTATGTGGATTCTTTATCGTCTCTTCGTTGAGGAGGCAGACGATTTCCCCGTTATGGAGGAAATCCCACGCTTTCAGCAAGTGTTCATCGCCGTTGGAAAACGGCGGATTCATAAGTATGGCGTCGTAATAGCAGGCGCCAGCGTATTCGAGCCAGTCGTGGCCAACAACGGGTAAATCTTTATCGATCAGAATCGAGGCCAGTTCCGGGCATTGTTCAATGCAATCCACGCTTCTGCGGGTATAGCGGTCTTGGCCTTTGATCGCTATCGCAATGTCGCCTTTACCAGCAGATGGCTCAAGAAAGTGCTCGGCGTCCCTTGAAACCTTGGCGAGCATACGGTGTGCGATGTGAGCTGGGGTGGGATAAAACTCGGTATCAAACATGACGAAGTCCTTTCGGTATGAGGTTGTCACAGTTCATGGTGCATGGCAAGAGTGCGTAGCATTCGTCGCCATGCAACCGAACGGTTGCTCCCCGCCACGCAGCGAGTCGCCGTCAACGCCCTTTACCGAAGGCGAGCGCAGCGAGGGGCTTGACGGCTAGGCGAGCAGAGTGGCTCCTGCGTCAGCGGGCGCAAGGGCACTGGTCCCGCAGGGACGGAGCAACGCGAACCCCTGAAGCACGCGACGGCGCCAGCCGTGACGCCCAAAAACCCCTTCCCCTTCGCCCCTGACACTGCCATCATTCGCCCCGACCACTTACCCATACGGTGACCATTGGGCAGCAAGATATTGGAAGACTTCGCGGCGCAAGCAAAACCAACCCCCAAGGTGACCGACCCGAAGCTCGGCGCCGAGAAGCCGCCGGAGGATGATGGGACGATTGAGTCGCCGGATCGCTGCGGAATTGAAAACAGAACACACCCCCAGCCTGGTTTCGTACTCTTCGATTCCGCAGGCGTGCCCCTTGGCATTAGCTATGCGGCAATTGAAAACACCATTCGCTGGCTGGAGCCGTGCGCGCTGGAATTTGTCTTTTCTGATGACCGAGGCTTCTGGCGGGTGACGATCGTCGGTAAGGACGACAGGGAATCGAAAAGGCAGATGGAGAAGTTGCAGCTGCGATTGATCCAGCAGCGCAGGGAGTTGTTGCGCATGGCCGATGGCGCGTTCATCACGAGTATTGAAGTGGAAAAAATCGAAGAGGAAGCCGACAAGAACGACTAACGGCTTATCTAGCCTTCCTCGTTAACAGCAATGCAACGGCCGGAGGTATCTTTCGTTTGCCGCCCTCCCAGTCCTGAACGGTCCGAAGGGCGTAACCGCCGAGGTGCTGGCCCATTTCAGCCTGGGTGAAGCCGAGTCGCGCGCGGATGCGGCGGAAGGTGGCGGGGGTCATATCAGATCCCCGCAGCATTCCTTAACGATGTCGAGATCGCGCTGGGCGCACTTCGTAAACAACACCTCGTGCGGAGACGCGCTCTTGCTCAGGTCGAATTTCTCAGCCTCGATTCGCACCATTGCCTCCCGCACCGCGCATTGGAGGTCGTGTAGGTTCGCCGCATACCGCTTCTTGTCCTGCGTGGCCAGTCCAAGTGCCAGCGTCAGCCGGTCGATCTCATCCTCCGTCGCCCCGGTTTCTGAATCGGTAACAGGGCGCAGGCGGTCTTCATAGAAGCGGACTGCCTCCCGCTGTTCGCGGATGATCTTGAGCTCCTCCGGCACATCATCGCCGGCATCAGCCCATTCGGCCATAACGGCATGGATTCGAGACTGGAGTGTCATGCTTCCTCCTCACTTTCGGTTTGGCCTTCCGCATCTGCTTCGCATTGGTTGCAGACGCCGTGAGAGCATCGGCCTGTGAAGTAGTCACACGTGCAGGCGGGCGTGAAGAATGCCGCCGCAGAAAGCTCGATAACCTGCCCGCAGCGATAGCAAGGCACGGGTTCGTCCATCTCGTCCTGATCGACTTCGACAAGCGTCATACGCCATCCTTGTGATAAAACCGCGCTGAATCCACTGATCCAATGCTTCATACAGCTCGTCTTCCTTCGCCCGCCAGAACTTGCCGTAGTCCCATGCGATGTCGGTAAGCCCCTTATCGACGACGCACTCACCGCCGATGAATAGCTTGGTGGGGCGGTCCCAGTTGGACCCGGCTGTTTGCTGCTCATTGGAGACTGTTTCCAGAATCTCCCGGATGTCCGTGCCGGCGCCGAACTCTTTCACTCGGCCCGATGCGGTCATGATGACGGCTGGTTTTTTCTCGGTCATACGTGCCTCTTCCTGGCGGCGATCTCGTCCACCGATACGTAGTCTTTGCCGATTGCCAGTGCATCGCGGACCAGGCTGGTGTAACCGTGAATCTCTTTCACTCGCTCACGTGGCTTGGCGGGGCGAACGGAAATGTCGAGCGTCGTCCCGTCCGTGTAGCGGATGCAGGATAGATTCACGGGCTTGCGGAACAGTTGTCGATGCACGATGCGCCGCTGGGCTGAGTGGTAGCCGCTCCAGGTTCCTTCGAGGATGTAACGTTTCGGTGTGGTCATATCGCCTCCTTTTCGATGAGTTTTAGCCAGTAGATGTGCGTGTTGTTGTTCCAGATCCCTGCCCAATCGAAAGAATCCGACTTCCATTTCCCATCGTAGAAAAATGCCCTGCCGTATTCCCTAGGATGAGAATCGCTTCCTGTCATGAAGTACCAGCCGTTCTTCGTGGGCTTTTCGTCCCGAAGGTTGACTTCCTGATAGCACCGTTCAGGCTCAGGCAGTTCAGCGATGGCTTTCATGAGGGCCATCATCTCGTTGGCGTCCGGCGGCGACCATCGGCGCGTCTGATGGTTGTAGGCATCGGCCAGGATGTTATGCAGCCGGGC
>DASRSQ010000853.1:0-2335 GCA_035656475.1 Gemmataceae bacterium
TGCACGCCGACGTATTTCGCCACGCCCGCGGACGGCACGAGAAGCGTTTGGCCCTCGCCGATCGTTACGATCTGTTCGGTCAGGGCGAAGGGAAACAGCTCACGAAATCGCCAGACGCCGCTGAAGTCGAGCGGGTCGTATCGCCGCGACCATTTTTGCTCGAAGAACTGCCAGGAATTGGGCGGGCGCGCGCGCTCCCAATCATAGGCCACGTCGAGCAGACTGCCGCAGGCGCTGCAGGCGACCCGCACCTCGTCGATGCCGTAGGTGGCGCCGCAGCCGGGGAGAATACAGCGTTGAAAAGCAAGGTCGGTGGCGGCGGAGACGCTAATGGCGATCGCTCCGGAGGGCAAGCACTAGAGACCAAAGTCTACGCCGGGCGTGACTGACCATCAAGCGTAACGTCTACCGCCTGTGGACTAAGAACCGTTCCCAGGACCGGAATCGTGGTGCGGGCGTTTCGCCTGCCCAATTCTCGGACGCGCTCTTCGTGGTTTTACCGTTGCGGTGGGAAATCGGTCTTGTTGCCGACCTTGACGTTGACGTGCATGACCTGGCCGTTGCGGAAGACTTCCAGCGGGACTTCTTTGCCGACCTCGGTCAGGCTGACGAGATAAATAAGATGGGTATCGTTTTCGACGCGGATGCCGTTGAACTTCAGGATGACGTCGCCTCGCTGCAGGCCAATCGCTTGAGCCGGGCCCCGGTCGGTCACGGCCGTCACGTGCGCCCCCTGCCGCCGGCGGAGCCCCATTTTGGCAGCCACGGTGCTGGTGAATCGCTGGTCGAGGCTCACGCCCAGAAAGGCCCGCACGACCCGGCCCTTTTCGACGAACTGACGCACGATGTGCATCACCCCGTTGATCGGGATGCTGAAGCCTATTCCTTCGTTGCCTCCCGAGTTGCTGGCGATCGCCGTATTGATGCCGATGACCTCGCCCCGCAGGTTGATCAAAGGCCCGCCGCTGTTCCCCGGGTTGATCGCCGCGTCGGTCTGCATAAAGTCCTGCAATTCGACAGCATCACCCAGCTCGAGGTCACGCCGTCCCTTGGCGCTGATGATGCCGTAGGTGACCGAATGGCTGAGGCCGAACGGACTTCCCACGGCAAGCACATAGTCGCCGATCTCGACGGAGGAAGAGTCGCCCAGCCTGGCCGCCGTAAGTCCGGAGGCGGAAACCGCCATCAGGGCCACATCGGTGTCGGCGTCGGACCACACCTTCAACGGCCGCAAGTCGCTGCCGTCCGACAGGCTGATTTGAATATCCTTAAGCTGGGCGTCCTTGATGACGTGCCGATTGGTCAGCACGAAGAAACGACCCTTGAACTCAATGATCACGCCCGACCCGGCCTCTTCGATCAATTCTCTCTGAGATCGTCGAGTCGAGTGGTCGGGCTTTTCGGCCTTGATATGGACCACCGTGGGGCTGACGAGCTGGACCACCGTCTTGACGACGTTGAACTGGGATTCCAGCGCGTCAACCTGCTGGTTCAACGACCGATAGAGCTCCACCCGCTGATCAGCGGAAAGGGGCTCTTCGGTCTCCAGGGCACGGCCTACCGCATATACAAAGGCCCCACCGACGGACAATCCGCAACAAAACAGGGCGAGGGCCAGCAACCGGTGTCGGCTGAGCATGCCACTTATTTTGGCCGGGAAAGAAAAAAGAATCAAGAAACGTCGAGTTCGATGTCGTTGATCGACACCTCAACGTCACCGTTGTTATCGACGAGCCGCCCCCAATCCGTTTCCATTCCCGCGGCAGTACCTTGCCGTTCCGCGTCGCGCTGGCAATCGATGCAGAAGGTGGCATAAGGGAGCGCGTTGAGCCTCGCCATCGGAATCTTAACGGAGCAATGTTCGCAGAGTCCGAACTGCCCAGTCCGCATACGCTCAAGGGCGTTCTCGATACTGGCCAATTCGCGGCTTTCAACCTCCGCCAATTGCGAATTGATCTCGTGTTGCGCCGAATCGAGCGCAAAATCGACCACATCGCCTGCTGTCTGCTCGCGCAGTTCCTTCAGCAGGCTCAAATCCCCCGCGAGTGCCTTGCGCAGTGCGTCGCGCCGGACCATCAAAATCTCGCGCATCTTCAGAATCGCATCTTTGCGTGCCATTTTAACTACCTTCACCGTTCGACGGCAGCCGGCAACGAGGGTTCGGCCCCCCTCCCGCTCTTCGCGCTGCCAATCGACGGCACCTCAAAAGTCCTCGGAGCTGTTCCAATCCGGTTGCCGTGACACGAGTTCCGCCGTCTTGATCCCGTTCACTCACAACCACAATATAGTACGCAAGCAAACCATAACGGGTCGCTAAAATCCGGCTTCTCAGTCC
>DASRSQ010000854.1:0-6125 GCA_035656475.1 Gemmataceae bacterium
GCCGCCGTTCGCACACTTAAGCAACTCGAAGGTGAGAACCGTTATCCAACGGGAGAGGAGGGGCAGATTCTCTCCCGGTTCTGGGGATTTGGCCCGGTGGCCCTGTCGCTGTTTCCCGATCCCGTCACCGGCAACTATAAGGATGACACTTGGAATCAGCTCGGTACCGAGCTGGAAGAGCTGCTTACTGCCGAGGAATACGCTTCGGCCAAACGCACGACCTTCAATGCGTTCTACACCTCACCTATCGTTATCCAGGCCATCCACGAAGCCATTGCCCGATTGGGCGTTCCTGCCAATGCCAAGACGCTGGAGCCAGGATGCGGCACGGGCAATTTCATGGCGCACGCGCCCAGGGAAATGCGCTTTATCGGCGTCGAGCTTGACAGCATCACCGGCCGCATCGCCAGGAAGCTGCATCCAGAGCAAGACATCCGCATCGAGAGCTTCCGCGATACCAAGCTGCCGGAATATAGCCTCGACGCCGCCATCGGCAACGTGCCGTTCTCCGATCTCAAGCTCGATTACCACGGGCAGAAGTTTTCCCTACATGACTATTTCTTCGCCAAATCCATCGACGCCTTGAGACCAGGCGGCGTCCTGGCAATGGTCACGTCGCATTACACGCTCGACAAGCAGAATGCCGCCGTCCGCGAGTACCTTGCCTCCAAGGCCGATTTCATCGGTGCGATTCGACTGCCCGCCGACGCATTCAAGCGCGAAGGTACTTCTGTTGTTACCGACATTGTGTTCCTGCGCAAACGAACCCCTACCGAACCGGCACGCCATCAGGAGGCGGAATGGACACGCTCGACTCCGATCAAAATTGACGGGGCCGAGGTCTCCATCAATCGCGTCTTTCAACGGCATCCCGAATTGGTGCTGGGTACACACAGCCGGGAAAACACACTGTATGGTCGTCAGGACAGCTACACCGTCGTGAGCAATGGCGATTTGGCGACACAGCTTCGAGAAGCTATACGTTTCTTGCCGGAACAGGGCGTGCCGTGGCCCGAACTGGGTAAGCGCCGCGATCCATCTCCCGAAGGCCATTTCGTACCGCCGCCACTGGAACGGCACGTCATCGAAGGAAGTTTCTTCGTCGCCGACGATAATGCCATCTGCCAGATCCAAGGCGGCCAAGGCATCCCGGTGGTCTATGGCGGTACCGCGCTCAAGGCCGATGGCACCATGACCGGCAAGCGCTTGGCCGGTTTGATCGAGTTACGTGACCGCGCGCGACGGGTGCTTCAATCCCAGAATGAAGGCTGGCCGCAGGACGCCCGCGATGAAGCGCGGCGCGAGCTCAACTGGACCTATGACCGGTTTCATCTCAAATACGGCCCGATTAACAAGACCACCTTCAGCGAGACCACGGACGGCAGCATCATCCGCCGCATGCCAAACCTCGTCAAATTCCGCGAGGATCCCGACGCCATGCTTGTCATGTCCCTCGAAGAGTATGACGAGGAATCGGGGAAGGCGGCTAAAGCCGCGATCTTGGAAAAGGACGTGGTCGGCCGCACGCCGCCGATTACCTCGGTCGCCAGTGCCGAGGAGGGGCTGCTCGTATCGCTCAATCAACGCGGCGCTATCGATTTGCCATATGTCTGCCAGCTCTACGGCAAGGACCGTAAGGCAGTCATCGCCGAACTGGGCGACCTGATCTATCCCGATCCCGAATCCAGGACCTGGCAAACCGCCGATGCCTATCTGTCCGGCAATGTTCGCGCCAAGCTGGCTTTTGCCGAGCATGCCGGGCCGCAGTACGCCCGCAACGTCACAGCCCTGCGAGCCGTGCAACCCGAAGACGTGTTACCCGGCGACATCGACGCGGGACTAGGCGCGCCGTGGATTCCCGAACACGACATTCAAGCATTCGCCGCCCACCTGTTCAAGGTCGATCAGGCCGGCATCACCGTTGCCCATCTGAAGAAAGACGCCGTGTGGAGCATCGATTTCGGCATGAATGCCAAGCAGTCCGTGGCTGCAACCAGCGACTTCGGCACCGCCCGCGCCAACGGCACCTGGCTACTGGAGCTGGCGCTCAACATGAAATCGCCGACCATCTACGACATCATCCAGAACGGTGATCGCGAAGAGCGCGTCGTCAACCAGGAAGCAACCATGGCCGCCCGCGAGAAGCAAAAACTCATCAAGGAACGCTTCCGTGCCTGGATCTTCACTGATCCCGAACGCACCGAACGCCTCGTGCGGCTCTATAACGACACTTACAACAACCTGCGGCCGCGTCTCTTCGACGGTTCCCATCTCGACTTCCCCCGCATGAATCAGACCATCCAGCTGAGGGCTCACCAGTGCGCCGCCATCTGGCGCGGCATGTGCTCCGGAAATACGCTGCTCGCGCACGCCGTGGGCGCCGGTAAAACCTTTACCATGGCCGCCACCGGCATGAAGATGAAACAGGCCGGCCTAATCAGGAAGCCGATGTATGTCGTGCCCAATCACTTGCTGGAGCAATTCTCCCGCGAGTTCATGCAGCTCTATCCCAATGCCCGGTTGCTCGTTGCCGGCAAGGAGGACCTGACCCGCGACCGCCGCAAGTTCCTCACCGCCAAAATCGCCAGCGGTGACTGGGATGGCATCATCGTGACGCATTCGTCGTTCGAGCGCATTGGCATGTCACGGGATTACCAGGAAAAGTTCCTACGCGAACAGATTGCCGAATATGACGTGCTACTCCGCGAACACGCGGCAGCGAAGGGCGCCAATCGCAATCTCATCAAGACCATCGAGAAGCAGAAGGCGGCGCGCGCCGAACGTCTGAAGGACTTGCTTGCCGACGAGAAAAAGGACGACGGCCTGGTATTCGATGAGCTTGGAGTGGACCATGTCTTCGTCGACGAGGCCCATTACTTCAAGAATCTGGAGACGCCCACCAAGATGGACCGCGTCGCCGGCATCCAAACGGGAGGCAGCGAACGCGCCTTTGACGTTTACATGAAAGCGCGCTTTCTCGACGAGCGGCACGCCGGCCATGGCGTTATGTTTGCGACCGGAACGCCCATTTCCAACACGATGGTCGAGCTCTACACCATGCAGCGGTTCCTCGATCCCGCCGGACTGCGCAGCCGTGGTCTGGAGCATTTCGACGCCTGGGCCGCCACCTTCGGCGAGGTCATCGACACCATGGAAATCTCGCCGGATGGAGCCGGACTCCGGCCACGCAGCCGCTTCGCCCGCTTCACCAACCTGCCGGAATTGCAGCAGATGTTCCGCAGCTTCGCCGACGTGCAAACCGCCGAGATGCTCGACCTGCCGCGGCCATGCCTCCAGGGCGGCAAGCCGACCGTGATCGCTTGCCCGATGTCCGACGAGCAACGCGAGCTGCAACAGAAGCTGGTCGAACGCTACGAGAAGCTGCGGTCACAGAAGGTCGATCCACGCATCGACAATGCCCTCAACATCACCACCGATGGCCGCAAGCTCGCGATTGATGCACGCATGCTGTCGGCATCGGCCCCCGATTTTGCCGGCTCGAAAATCAATCGGCTGGTCGAGAATGTCACATCGATCTGGAAGGAAACCACCGAAAAGCGCGGCACGCAACTGATCTTCTGCGACATGGGCGTGCATCCCACGGTCTGGGGCTACTCACCCTATGACGACATCATCAACAAGCTGGTGGCTGCCGGTATCCCGGAAGAGCAGATTGCGGCCATCGGCGAAGCCGAATCGGATGCCAAGAAGCAGGCTTTGTTCGAAAGCGTCCGTAACGGCCAGGTGCGCGTGTTGATCGGCAGCACCCAGAAAATGGGCACCGGCACCAACGTCCAGAAGCGGCTTATCGCGCTGCATCACCTCGACGCTCCCTGGAAACCGGCGGAAATCGAGCAGCGCGACGGCCGTATTCTTCGCCAGGGCAACCAGAACGACGAAATAAGAATTTATCGCTACGTCACCGAACAAAGCTTCGATGCCTACATGTGGCAGGCACTTGAAACCAAGGCTCGCTTTATCGGTCAGGTTATCCGCGGCGACAATGTGGCCCGCCGCGCCGAAGATGTCGGCAGCCAGGAACTCTCCTACGCCGAAGTCAAGGCAATCGCTTCCGGCAATCCCGCCGTCCTGACGCTTGCCGAAGCCGACGCCGAACTGCAACGCCTTACGTTGCTTCAAAAAAATCACCTGGACGAGCAATACGTTGCCCGCCGCAGCGTTCGCGATCTTCCCAAAACGATCGCCGAGTTGTCGCAGCGGCTAACCAACCTCACGACGGATCAAACGACGATGAATGCTCATGCAGCGAGCCCGTTCACGATTGGCGATCGCCGGGTCGCACGTGACGACATCGTCGCCGTGTTAGCCGGACATCTCGACACTATGCCTAAAGCTATCAGCGCCAAGACGCGTGTGCCGCTGGGCACCTACCGGGGATTGCGCTTCGGCATGGTGCTGCATCCGCAGTGGTCGCCGGAAGTGTATCTCGAAGGCGCGGCCACTCGGCTCGACACGCTGTCGCGTGATCATCACGGTCCCCGCGCTGTTCTCAACGCTCTCGACCGGCTGGCCCATGGCTACGCCGCTGAATCCACCCGCGCCAAGCAAGATCTCGCCATCGCCCAATCACAATTCCGCGATTTCCAAGAGCGGGTCGGTAAGCCATTCGTGCACGAACAATATCTCTCGGAACTCACCTCCCTGCGCGATCAGCTCAAGAATCGCCTATCAAGTACAGATGATGACGAAAGTGCCGAAGGCCCGAGTGCATCTGAACTCGCCGAGCGAATCAAAACGCTCAAGGCGGCGAACACGATCGAAGCCTCACCCCAACGCGCTCGTCAGAAGACGGTCAGCGCCGAAGAGCCCGTCACTGCCCGAATTCGCCGTCACCAAGCTGAGGCGGATTTCGATTTGGATACGAACCGAGTTTCCTACCAGGAACGAATTGCAGCCAAAGACAGAAATACCTCGCCATTGCCGCCGCTCTGATCGCACTCGTTCGCTCAAGCATCCCAGGGCAACCGCTCGGCCCCCACCGGCTCAAGCTACAGCTCAAGGATGCGCTCTGCAAAATGCACCGCCGCCTCCGCCTCGCCGTATGGGGCCGGGGCGCCATTATACCGGGCCTCCTTGCCCGGTGCGCCTTCTCCGCCCCCATACGGCGAGACTGCGGCGACGGGATATAATGCAGCAGAGATTCTGCTCGGTGCGACGGCACGACTCGTCATCCGCGATCATGAAGCGAAATGGACTTGGCCGGACATTTGCCTGATAGCTTCATATGCATAGCTGCAATCGTATCTTCAGAGGCCAAGCTCATGGACCAATTCAGCAGCTTGTTTTCGGAAGCTCAACGGCATCATCAAGCACAACGGTTTACCGATGCCGAAGCAGTTTATCGCCGCGCTCTCGAGGTGGAACCGCACCACGTAGGCGCCTGGCATCATCTTGGTTTGGCATATGTGGCCCAGGACAAGCTGACTGATGCGGCGTGGGCGTTTCAGAAGGCGCTCGAACGCGCGCCGCAGCATGTCGATACACTGACGCAGCTTGGTATCGTGCTGGCGAGGCAGAACCGGTTGCCGGAGGCGGTCGCTAGATTTCGGCAGGCGATCGAGCTCAAGCCGGACCATGCGAAGGCGCATAATAATTTAGGCGTGGCGCTCACGCAGCTCGGCCGGACTGACGAAGGGATGGCATGTTACCAAGAGGCAGCGAAGCTGCAGCCGGACTATGCGGAAGCCCATTTCAATTTAGGCGTGTCGCTGGCGGATCGCAAACAACACGATGAATCCATTGCATGTTATGAGCGAGCCTTGCAGGCTCGGCCCGACTATGTCGATGCGCTCTACAATCTCGGGCTGCTGCTCGTGAATGAACGTCGCTCGGCAGAAGCGGTGGTGTTGCTCGAACACGCGGTGCGACTGCGGCCGGAGAATTCCGAGGCGCACAACAATCTGAGCCTCGCGTTTGCGGACCTGGGGAGGTTCGAGGATGCGGTCGCCAGCAGCAACGAGGCACTGCGTCTGCGACCGCTCGATGCGAAGTCGCACATGAATCGCGGCAACGCTCTCGGCGCGCTGGGTCGGATCGATGAGGCGCTGGCGTCGTACGCACTATCGATTCGGTTGCAGCCCGATTACGTCAACGCACGCTGGAAT
>DASRSQ010000855.1:0-3409 GCA_035656475.1 Gemmataceae bacterium
TTTTCAGATCTGTGGACGAGCGCGACGCCGCCCTCATCACGACCTTCGAGCGCTTCCGCGCAAAGCCTGCCTCGATTGCGGGTCACGTCGCCAGGTTCTTATGATCGACGCTCAAGGTGACTGTGTTTAGTGTAAGACCTCGTGTGCTGCGGGAATCGTGCCGGGCGGCCGAATAGAATCGAAGTTACATGTCCCAGCCGGAGCTCGTTGCCGAGGCAAGTACTGCGTGAACCCCCATCACCTTATCGTTTCGTACTTTGAACATATGGAAGTCCGTGTAGACGCCGGCGAACATCACGAAACCGACACCGATGCCCGCTTCGACATCTAGTATGTACAGCCGCGGAACCATCACGCCGCCCGTCTTGGGTGGATCGGTGGGGTCACAACTTACCGCCGCCGTGCACGGAAGCATGAAACCGTTCTCAAACCGTGTGCATCCATCTCCGAAATCACATCCACCGGTACCGAACTGTCTGAAGTATTTATCCACGAGGAACTGGAGCCGCTCCCTCGTCGGTCGTTGGTCCGGGGGAAGTTCGGTCTCCCAGTCATCATCGGCAGTGCTCAGGAATCCTTGGGGATTAGGAAACCAACCCGTCTGGGGATCGACCCAAATGGTCTCGATCTCGGTGATCTCTTGGCCTTGCAGTTTAAGCCGAAAGCCGTAGACGGTATCAGTGGGAGGGGTCCCGTTCGGGATTACGGACTCTGTTGACGAGTTGCAGCTTTCCGTATCGAGCGCGCTGCGCTTGAACTTCTGCATGCCGGCGCTTTTCCAAACCTTTCCTTCGCCGAGCATCATGGTCTCGCCATTTTCGGTAAATCTCACATTCGAGGCGAGCGGCAACATGGAGGGGTCATGCGCGGTGAGAGCGTCGAAATATTCGGAGATGGCGGCCTTCATAGCGTCGCGTGTGCATTCGCCACTGCTGACGACGGTTGATGAATCTTGCTTGCCGCCCGCATCGACAGCGGCCGCGTCGGAACGATCCGTCGTTCCTTTGCCGGCATCGATGAATCCTGAATCTGCGCGCATCGTGCTACCGTCGGCGTCCCGTTTGCTCCCGGAGTCGGCGCCTGTGCTTGAGCTCGAATCGTCGTCGCCGCTCGAATCATCGGACCCGTTGGCGTTATCCGACGAATCGTCAGTGTCGCCTGTCCCCCCGGTCTTTTTGTTGTTGTCTCCACTGCAGGCGGTGACGGCGAAAGCCAAAAAGATGGCCAGACACGCGTTAACCCCTGCGGCGCCCGAAGGAAATCTACAGCTGCCCTGGGCGGCAATCGTGGCGCACCTGAAACTTTCCAATAGATGGGTCATTGCACGCCTCGCGATATACGATGAGCACCGTAATGCTTGTACTTAGATCAACGAACTTGTTCTTCGGAGCGCGTCAAAAGGGTAAGGCACACGCATACCGTCGCGCCGGTTGTTTTGTAAACCCCTCTCTGCGCGCCGCAAGTTTTCCGAATCAGGTGGAAAAATGCGCGATTTCGACGTTGCGTCCCTGGTTGCGCGAGCTTCGACGCTGGCGAAACGAGCAATTTTTAATCAACGCTGGAGAATGTTAGGCCTGCGTTGCTAGTAATCGCGCTCTAGCTAGGGGTACGAGGCCGCGCGCTCGATGTTGGTCTGGTCCAAGGCATGTGAGATCTGACCGCAAGACCGGGAAATTGTGGGAGCCAAACTTGATCGTTGGTCCGGCGCAGGCGGTTTGCGCAACTCTTCTGGAGAATGACCGATACCTCTTGCGCGGTTGACGCCGCTGCTCGGGTTCGTCACTCCGAACACGTCACGCTGCTCCTGGAAAAATGACGCTAGGCTGCGTTTTCCTGCGCTGGGAAGAAGAATATGGACAATGCCCTGATTCTGATCGTTTGTGCATCCATGACGGCTGGCTTGCTGGGCGCATGCTCCGATCCCCAATGTGGACCGGGACAGACCAAAATTGGAACCGTATGCCACCCTAATCCCAGCGCCAAAGCGGATGCAAGCGCCGAGGAATCCGACGACGCCAATAGCGGGGCGCGCGAAGCCGATGCATCCGAGGAGCGTCCCTTCAATGGCGGCCGAGACTCCGGAATTAGCGGTGCAGCGGGCGACGAGGTTACAGGCTCGAACGCGAACTCGTCGATGCGCGAGATGGTCGATGCGGCTGCGCCGGCAGCTGATTCGAGCATGCCAACCACCCGCGACGGCGCAGAGGCGCCCTTTGCTGAGACTAGCATGCCGTCGCCTGCGGATTCGGGTATGCGAGAGTGCACAGCGGATGTGGAGTGCCACTCGCAAGGAAATTGCGAGCTTCCACATTGCAGCGTTCAAGGGCGCTGTGAGGCTGTCCCCACGACAAATCACTCCGACTGCCAGCTCCCGTCGTCAAACGGGGTCTGCAGCGACGGGGGGTGCGTCGGTTGCATCGACAGTAGTGATTGCGAGCGGCTCACGCCTGACAAAGCTATCTGCAACGGAGGAACATGCGTGGCCTGCAACGTCGACAAGGATTGTTCGGCCGTCCTCGATTCGTGCCACGAACCGGCATGCACAAACCACCTGTGCACGAGTCGGGTGAAGCCTTGGGTCAGCTGCGGAGCTGGCAAAGTTTGCGACGCGACTACGGGAAGCTGCGACACTGCCTGCGGAAATGGCCATGTCGACGATGGAGAGGACTGTGATTATGCTGCCCCGGGTTGGGACAAGTGGAGCTGCGATAGTCAGACGTGCAGGAAGACCGGCCTTTCTGGCACCACGTCTTATCACTCATGCGCAAGTGCTTCAGCTTGCTCTGTGAGTGAGACTTGCAAGCCCACGGCAGCGCTCTACGGAGCACCGCTGTGCCTTCCTACATGCCTTAACGGCCGCTGCCCAATACCGCCGGGCTATACTGTCAAGCTTCTATCGACCGATAACTATTGCAACTCAATGTCTGCCGATTGCTTCGTTGGTTGTGCGATCGATGGTGATTGTCCGCCGGGACTCATCTGCGCGGGTGGGGTATGCAGGGCCGAGTCACTGTAGCGGTTCGAACCCTCGGCTAGGAGGTCAGTAGTTCTCCTAAGCCGTTCAAGAATTACTGCTCTTCTTGGTGGACACCGAGGGCCGCCGCGTTCTGCAGCCGTGGGTCGAGCCGAACGGGCTGCTTTCGTGCTGCGCGTTTTACGTCCGTATCAAGAAATCGCACAGGCAGTTGAACGCGAAGGAGCGCCTCACCAGCTCGTCTGAACGTTGCCCTTGCGCAGCTGCTGGCTGATCACCATTTGCTGGACTTCGCTCGATCCGTCGTAGATGCGGGCCACGCGCAGGTCGCGCCAGATGCGCTCGATCATGTACTCACCGTGGATGTAGGCGTTGCCGCCGAAGATCTGGAAGCACTCGTCGACCGTCTGCCAGCTCCACTCGCCGCCGACGAAC
>DASRSQ010000856.1:0-4300 GCA_035656475.1 Gemmataceae bacterium
CTCGTGATGGCATTTCCAAGCACCAACATCATTCAGCGCTGGGACTTGATAACCAAGGAGAAGGAGCTGACCGTCCCGCTCGATATCCAGGCACCGAGCATGGTCCTCATGGGATCGGCCTCGCAGGGGCCCGTCCTCGCCGTGGGCGGCAAGAACGACTTCCGCGGCGGCGCTCACAAGTTTCTAAATCTCGCCACCTTCAAGGAAGTCACCCTCGGTAAGGAGGGGAACTTTGGCTGGCGCGGCTTCCACCCCGGCTACACTCGCGTCTCCGCCAACGGCCTCGTCTTCAGCACCTGGGATCCCGGCAGCTCGCCGCAGGGCCTGCAATCCTACGTCCTCGGTGGCAATAGCCTCAAGAGCCATTACCAGCACAAGTCGATGGGGCACATCACGCCAGGCCCCGATGGCAAGGTGCTCTACACCTCCTCCGGCCGCTTCACTGCGGAATGCAATCCGCTTGGCGGCGCAATGGAGAATCGCGACGACTACGTCGTCCCGAGCGTGCAGGGGGATTTCTTTCTCACGCTGAAAATGGCCAATCGCTTCGGCGGCCGCGGCAAGAACAACGTCGACACGAATACTCTCAGCATCCACCTCGGCAGCGACACCCGTCCGCTCCTCAATATCCCCGACATCCTCCAGACACCAGCCAACGATCCCCTTGGCGCCGTCAATCGCTGGGACCGCGAAAAGTTCGGCAACGACAAGCGGTTCCACTTCATCCCCGACGCCGATCTCCTCGTCGTCATCCCGCTCACCAACGACCGGCTCGACCTGCGCCGCGTCAACATCGAGCAATCGCTCGAGAAGGCGGGCATCGACTACCTCTACGTCACCTCGCGCGCCCCTGAAGCGGTCCAGCGCGGCACGACGTATCAGTACAAGCTCGCCGTCAAATCCAAGAAGGGAGGCCTCAAGTACAAGCTTGACTCCGGCCCTCAAGGGATGAAGATCAGCACCGACGGCACCGTCGTCTGGAAAACCGCGGCCGACCAGGACCTCATCGACGAATCGGTGCTGGTCACCGTATCCGACGCGGCCGGGCAGGAGGTGTTCCACACGTTCAAGGTGCGCGTCGTCGCCGATCCGCTGCCCAAGGAAGTCGCGAAGGAGGCGCCCAAGGACCTCAAGTTCGAGGAGCCGAAGAAGGAGATTGGCAAGGGCTTCGATCCACCCAAGGTGAAGTCAGCGCCGGTCGGCGACATTCGCCCGGTCAAGCTCGGTGCCGAGCGCGTCGAGCGCATGTTGCCCGACACGATCAGCGACATCTGTGTGGGCGGCGGCGGGCGCTACCTGCTCGTCACGCTCTCCGGCCAACGCAAGGTGGCGCTGTTCGATGCCAACGAGGGGAAGATCGTCCACTACTTCCCGCTCGCCAGCGACAACGCGCGCGTCACCGCGGGCAAAGAGCATCTGGTCATCGCCTATCTCGATACCGGCATCTTTCAGCGCTGGAGCCTGGCAACGAAGGAAAAGGAGCTGACCGTCAACGCGCCGTTCACGGAACAGGTCAAGTCGATCACCATGGGACACAATTCGCTGGGGCCGATCTTCGTGGCCTTCAAGGAGTCTGGGTTCCAGCGGGGCATGCCGAGGTTCCTCGATCTCAAGTTCAAGGACGCCGGCATCCCCATCAACGGCCGCAGCACCAACGATCCCGCCTTTCCGCACGCCAATGCCGATGGCACGCTCTTCGGCTTCCGCCACGGCGTCGGCGGCGAAGGGCATGAATCCGGCCTCGTTCACGTTCATGGCAAGACCGCGAAGGCCATCTCCATCTGGTGCGCCACCAGCATCCTGCTCGGCTCCCCCGACGGCCGTTTCGTCTACGCGGGCACGTGCGTCTACAATTCGGATCTCAAGCCCGTGCATCCGCTCAAGGAAGTCACGCAGTTCGCCAAGCCGTATTTGCCCGCCGTGCATGGGCCCTATTTCATGCGCCTCGATTACAAGCAGTGGGACCAGCACGGCGGCAGCCTCGCCCTCTTCTTCCAGGGCAACTACACGCCGTTCGCCACCATCAACAATATCGATGGCGTCTCCAACGAGGCCATCTCGTACGGCAGCAACCGCGACAAGCTTACGCACTCGCAACGCATCTTCCTCATCCCCGCCGCCAAGCTGCTCGTCAGTGTGCCGAAGACCAACGATCGGCTCGTCTTGCACCAGGTGGACGTGAATGAGCTGCTGGAGAAATCGCCGATCGATTACCTGCTCATCGCGTCGCAACCGCCGACAAGCATCACGGCCAGCCAGAACCTGACGTATAAGCTCGACGTGCGTTCGAAAAAGGGAGGCCTGAAGTTCACGCTGGACGCCGGCCCGAAGGGAATGTCGATCAGCCCGCAGGGCGAATTGACGTGGAACGTGCCAGCGGACGCGGCGGCAGGGGACGAGAACATCATCGTGACGATCCGCGATGCTGCCGGGCAGGAAATCTTCCACACGTTCCGCTTGAGCGTGGAAGCCAAGTAGTGATCGGCGCGAACGCGCCCGATCAATTCGGGCCCTGACGCTCGCGATCGCTATTGATCGGCTTGTCGAAGCGGACACCGCTAATTTCGGATTTTGCGGAAGTGGCGGTTTCGGATTTGCCCCGGTCCTGGCAAATTTGACATTCCAGGGACCGGTTCGTCGACCAATCGGTGCGCGGCTCCCGCAGCCCAATCAACGCACCACACTTGCAGCACCAGTATACCATTTTCAGTTACCTTGTTCCTTGTTAGAATCCTAGCTTGCGCAGAGGCCCGGTCGCAAGGCGGTAAATCCTGATTCTGCCGTACGTCAGTTCAGGAGCGTGTTTTCTTGTTCAGAAGGAAGTTTTCGAGCTGGTATACAAAGTGCATTGCGTTTGCCCTGAACGCTGGAGCCGGTTTGTCAAGGTCGGTTGATATAGCAGGACCAGCCACCCCCCGCTCGCGTGTTCGTGACCACCTTGGCCGGCGGCCACGTAATGGTGAAATGGCCAACTAAACAAACGCGGACGCGTGACGAGCTATTACGGCATGGCTTTCCTCGGCATGACGCCGTTCGGCAGCCTGTTCGCCTGGGCGCTCGCCAGCTGGATCGGTGCCGAAGCCACGGTGATGACATAGACGGACGCACACACACAACTACCGAGCAGGAAAAAGCCCTTTGGCGAGCTTACGGTTGCAGCCATGCCAAACGATATTCCGACGGCAGTCGTAGTTTGCGGCGAGTCTCCTCGGCCATCTGCGTGCAGACCTTGCGGGCGACAGCCAGATCGACGCCGGCCGCGGGGTTCGCCGTGATCTGCACCATCGGCCGGTGGTTGAAGAAATCGAGCACCAGCGGCGTTTCCCTCTGGCGAACCGTTGCGAAAGTGGTGAGGCGAATCATCTCGTCCCTGGAATTGCGAACGCAGAGGCTATCCAGGTCGATAATCCAAATGCCGGGCCGGGGGGCATTTTGTACCGAAACTTCCACGGGCAGGGCGCGGCCGAAAAAATGGAACGGCGGGGCGAGGGATGTCGAGCCGAAGAAGACTTCCAGCGCGGTGTCGAATTCGCTGAGATCGACGCCACGCATGGCCGCCTGCCTGGGATCGGCTTCCACGTAAAACGAGCGCGATGGCTGCGAGGCGCGGTCCAGCCAGACGTCGGTCAGCGAATCTACTTTCTGGAGCCGCTCGGCAAGTTTGTCGGCCCAGTGAAGCACCTCGGCGGCATCGGGGCCATAAAGGGCGAAATCGATGGGATAGGCACAACGCGGAAAACTGCCTCGCTGCGACAGATCGCGTACACACGCCATCACCGTCTTGACTGGGTCGAGCCGACGGCGGATCGTCTGTAGTGTCTCCGCGCGATCCGCTTTCCCAGGCGCCGCGGGTTCGAACTCGACGAGCAAGCATGGCGCGTTGCCGAACACGTCGAAGGGGTTGTCCGATAGAGCCAGAGTGTGCCTCACGCCGGGCGCCCCACGCACGGCTGCCTCGCATTTCGCGAGCACCTCCTTGGCGGGACCGGCTCGCAAGTAAGGGGCGACATGGAGATCGACCACGGCGTAATCGGCGCCGGCGGGCTTGCGCAGCATACCCAGGAATGGCGTGAAGTCGAAGTCACTCTGCAGAGTCATTCCCGGGGGCAAGTCTTCGCGGAGCCAGGCTAGCCGGGTGGCCAGGCGGGCGCGCACCTTTGCCGGCGACGCGTCGGCGGCCAGATAGACGACCAGCGCCACCGCCGGTTTACCGTCTGCCGTGCACTCGTCCGGCGTCCCCACTGGGCCGACCGTGACCTTGCCAACGTCGCGCACGCGAAGCACCTCGCCCTCAACGTTG
>DASRSQ010000857.1:0-17327 GCA_035656475.1 Gemmataceae bacterium
ATCTCCACCTCGGATCGGAATCGTGCCAGGTCAAAGCCCTGCAGCAATTCATTGACGACCTTCCTCCCACGCAACGGCTCATCTTGCTGGGAGACGTCCTCGAGAACACCGAATATCGCCTGACCAAGCAGCACTGGCGCGTCCTGTCTCGCTTTCGCAAGCTCGCCGACCAGCTGGAGCTCATCTGGGTCCGCGGCAATCACGATTGTGACGCTGAATCGGTGGCTCACCTGGTGGGGGCTGAGTTTGTTCCGGAATACACCTTTGCCTCGGGGGACCGAGAAATCCTGTGCGTGCACGGCGACGTCTGGGACCGCTTCATCAGCGATCATCCGGTCGCCACGGCGATGGCCGACTGGGTGTACTTGCAGATTCAGCGCATGAGCAGGCGGTTAGCGCTTCGCGCCAAGCGAGGGAGCAAACAGTTTCTGCGCTGCGTGGCGCGCGTCCGCGAGGAAGGGCTGAAGTATGCCGTCGCCAAGCGTGCAGATGTGATCGTGTGCGGCCACACGCATTTCCCCGAGGCGCCGCCGGAGCCGATCGTTGGGCCTTGTGCGTATTACAATACCGGATGTTGGACCGACCATCACTGTCACTATGTCACGGTGCAGGACGGCCGCCTTCAGCTGGAAGAAGTGCTTGCGGAGGCCGAAGTTCCGATCGCTACGCCCGCAGAGATTCGTGCGTAGGGCGGTGAAGGAAGTGCGGTTGAAGAGATTGTGTCGGTTCTGAGGTTGGCGGAAAGCAAGTAGGCAGGATGTGTGGGCAATCAGCACGCGGCGTTCGTGGAATCCATTACATTCTTTCGCGATTGGAAAGATGATGAAGTAGGTGCATCCTTTCTTCTCTGCGTTGCCATGGGTATGGAGGCGTTTTGCGCCTCCATTCTACCTTTTTGGGTCACGGCTTCTCGTTGACGAGGCTGCCAACCTGCTTGAAAGTTGGTGCGGCCATCCGCTCCATGTAAGCCTCATGGCTGCGCTCTGCCGCCAGCAAGATCAGAACGAGCAGGACCAGTAGTGCCAGCCAGCGGAAAAGCGCCGTCATAATGGCTCACCGCCCGACCATCAGATACGCACGTAATTCGCGGCACACTTCTTCGCAGAATTGCTTCTGCCCGGCATGGCTCGTCGGATGCGGGCGCACCAGCGTGATGTCGACCAGGCTGCGCGTGCCCGATTGTTTTTTCGACATGTGCAGCTCAATCGGGATCCAGTCGATTTCCTGCTTCACCTTCGGGCCAAACAAACTCCACAGACCGCTCTTCTTTTGCTCCACCTGCACCACGCGAGGCAAACGGACCTTGATGACCCCCGCGTCGCTCTCGATGACTTCTCCGCCGACGCCGTCGACGAAACCGCGCAGCTTGATGGATGCGGTGTGTTCGAGCATCAGCGCCTCGAACTGGTCGATGACGCAGCGTGGGTCGAAGCGATGCCGTTCGCGCAGGCTGGAGATCGCGCTTTGCGAGGACGCCTCGAACGCCTTGTCGTCAAGCAGCTTCGTGCCCAGGGCCAGCTCGTAGGTCTCGATGAGGGTGCGGGCGGAATCCGGGCGGTCGGCCGGTGATTTGCTCAGGCACGAAAGCACCAGCTTCTCAATGATCGACGGAATACCGGTGACGTGGAATTGCGAGAAGCGCGGCGGTGGCGTGTGCACGTTGGCGAGCAGGATCTGACGGGGCTCCTTCAGATGCTCGTAAGGCACGTGCCCCGTCAAGAGATAATAGAGCAGGACGCCGACGCTGTAAATGTCGCCACGATGGTCGACCTGGCGTCCCTCGATTTGTTCGGGACAAATGAAGTCGGGCGTGCCGCCGTCGATCGCAGACGACTGGCTGTCGAGCTGGCCGGTCGGAATGTAGAACCCGATGCCGCGAGCGAGGCCGAAGTCCATCACCTTGATCGTTTCGCGCGGCGTGTCGGCATGCAAGATCATCAGGTTGGCAGGCGTGAGGTCGCGATGCAACAGGCCATTGTCGTGAGCGGTTTGCAGGAACAAGCACAGCGGCGCCAGCAGCTTGCCCACGCGCAGCGGAGACAACCGATCGTGCTTCTCGAGCAGCTCGCTGACGGTAATGCCGTTGACGAACTCCATGATGATGAACGGCGGATCAACGCCCTGCGGCGACGCACTCCGAAAGGCGACGGCGTTCGGATGGCTGAAGCGGCGCATCAGGTCCGCTTCCTGCTGAAAACGCTGCCTGGACTTCGGATCGTCGAGCAGGTGCGGATGCATGGTCTTGACCACGACCTGTTCGCCGGTGGGCTTGTGAGTCGCGAGATAGACCTTGCCCATGCCCCCTTCGCCGAGGAGGAGAGTCAAGGTGTGATCGTGGAGCCCGGCAAGGCGGGGGAGCGGGATGGTCGCCCTCATGGTGCGGCCCTAAACATTGCGCGGAAGCAATCAATCTGCCCAAGTCTAGGACGCTTTTTGGCAGAAGGCCAATCGGGTGTGCGGATTTTGGTCAGGGCAAGTGACGGAGTCGCCCGGAGCGGGAGGGCCAGCCTACGGCTCCGGGCACACAGGGACAGGGTTCTGGTCAGTCCCCCTTGGGCGTGACCGTCACCGTGAAATCACCGGTTTCGTTGCCGTCCAGCGAGGAGGCAAGGATGTGGAAGACACCGTCGGCCTCGGCTCGATAGGTAATGCGCGAGTCGAGGTTGCCGCCACCATCATCGTCCTGGGCCAGGATCTTGCCCTTGGCATCGAAAAGATACAGATAAGAGTCGAAGGCCTGGCTGCTCAGATCAATCTGGTACGTCTGTCCCTTCTTGAGCTGGACAGTGTACAGTATCCCACGCTTGCCAAGCGGGCTCTTGTCGTTCTGATTGATCTGGCCATTGATGGTGATGCCATTCTTGCCGACATCGCGGGGCTTGGCCTCACCCTTGAAAGCGAATTCGCGCACCTTGAGACTGAATTTGCCGACCTGGCCGTCGAACGAGGTGACGACGATGATATAGTCGCCGTCTCTGTCGGCGCTGTGCAGGATGCGCGAGTTGAGGTCGCCGCCACTATCGTCGTCAGCGGCCAGCTCTTTGCCATCCTTGTCGAGCAGACGCAGGAAGGCATCGAAGTCCGTGCTGACGAGATCAATCGCGTAGCTCTTGCCCTTGGCGAGCTTGACCGTGTGACGCTGGGACGGATTGTTCGTCATCTCATCCTTGGGATCATTGGCGTCGAGCTCCTTGTTAATGTCGATCGGCTTGAACGTGGCGGACTTTTGCTTTGGCGACGTGGGCTCTTCCTTGCTGTCCTTCTTCGTCGGCTTGGCCTGAATGACGCTGATACCAAGAAGCAGTATGAACGCAGCCAACATGATGGAACGCATGCGATTCCTCCAAAAGATTGCGGAGAGAGTTGTTCCACCTGTTGTCGCCGATTGGCATCGGAAACGCAAGCTCAATCGCGGCCAAGATCATCGGCAATCGGCCGCTTGAAAGCATCAGGAGTAAGGTAGGTATTCAACATGGTTGAGCATGTCCGAAGGACCTAGAACCTTGGCAAGCAATTCGAGATCACGCACCGCCTGACCGATCGAGATGTTCAGCTGGTGTGCATACGCCAAACCGGCAAATTCTCGCCCTGATATCTGGCGGGCGTGAGCGATTGCCAGCAAA
This sequence comes from Gemmataceae bacterium, assembly GCA_035656475.1. Classification (GTDB taxonomy): domain Bacteria; phylum Planctomycetota; class Planctomycetia; order Gemmatales; family Gemmataceae; genus SIAQ01. The sequence continues at coordinate 3,624 of DASRSQ010000857.1, forward strand.
TCATCATCCTGGCTGAATAGGACCCGCTCAAGTGCGGTCGCTCGGTCCAAAAGTGCATCATCGTCCAGCGTTGAAGCGCCATCCTCCGCTGCTGTTAAGACATTGACTCCGCGCTGGCGCAAGCTGGACGTGATCGCGGCTGGAACATGTTGGTCCATGTAAAGCGCCAGCATCAGGATGCCAGTTCCGTGGATTTTAGCTTGGTTTCCAGGGCAGACGGCCCGGCCTGTTTGCGAAGTTGCTTGACCGCCGCCATCTGTTGGTCGATGATGCGGTCGAATTCGTCCTGATTGTCAAAGTAATACGCCAGGCAGGAGTGGATCTGGCCAAGCGTGAGATGAGGATGTTGCCGCCGAATTTCCTCGGCGTCCCAGTGATGGGCGAGGTGGTCGAGGGCCACTTCGATCACCTTGGTTTGAGTGCCGATCAGCCAGAGTTTGCCGTCGCTTCGCTGTTCGATGTGCGGATACATGGCAATCACCTTACTCCGCCGGTTCGATCTCTGCGGACATGCTTCCCTGGCAGCGCGGCACCAAGGGGTCGGGGCCGAAGGCGTGGATCTGGTCGCGCTTCAGCTCGGCCCGCTCCAGCGAGGTCGTGTCGACGATCACGCGTCCTTTTAGGTGCACCTCTTCCGCCATCTTGAAGCCGGTCTCCGGCGGATGACCAAAAAGCGATTGCAACATGTGAATGACGTATTGGAACGAGTGATCGTCGTCGTTGAGCAGGATTACATGGTAGGGCGGCTGGCGCTTGGTGCGCACATCCGCTTTTTCTTCGGGCAATGTAGTCGTTTCAGCCATGCGTTCACCGTCGATTTTGCCGCTTGCGGCTGCGCGCTCGCTGTAAAGAATCGGGGAGCGCGATGCCACAAGCGGCGGGCTAACCCAGTTTTCGGCGCGAGCGGCGGCCGCGCACAAAGCTGTCCAGGACGTAACCGCCGAGCTCACCTGCATTACAGTATACCGCGAGACCGTGGCCGGCGCGGGCCATTTGGTCGACGAAGTTGACCAGGTCGTTGTAGAAGTAATCCTCGATCAGCGCGAACGTCGAAATCTGAATGCCGGCCGATGCGCACGCCTGCACCTCTTGCAGCGTGTGCCGGGCGGTGCGCTCGCTCGGCGGATAGATCAGCACGAGCTCGCGCCCCTCGACGTGAGCGGTCGGCTCGCCGTCGGTGATGACGATGATCTGCTTGTTGGCGGCCGGCTGCTTCTTCAGATGCTGCCGCGCGAACTTCAGACCGGCCTGGATGTTCGTGAAATGCTGCGGCACGAAGTCCGGCGGCGAATCGAGATGGACGCGCAGGAACACCCGGCTATCGAAGATGCTCACGGGCTTCGGCGCCGAATGCAATAGCTCCCGCTCTGTCATCGGCGACGCATAGGTGTAAAAACCGATCACCTTCAGGCTGTCTTCCGAATAGCGACTGCGCACCAGACCTTGCAGCGCCAGAGCCGTCTTCTTGGCGTGATAATACTTGCCATAGCGAGCCATGGAACCGGACATGTCAAGGAGCACAACGGTGGCGCAGCTTGTCTGATACTCCGTTTCATAGACGACAAAATCATCCTCGATAAGGTTCAGACGGGCGTCGGTCTGCCCGCTGCTGGCCTGGCGATGGAACGCATTCTTGAGCGTCTCATGCAGGTTGAGATTCGCGACCGGGTCGCCGTACTCGTACGGCTTGCTGTCGGAATGTTGGACCTGGCCGGCGCCTTTGAAATCGGACGGGTGCTTGCCGAGCGAGTCTTTGCGCGTGATCGTGAACAGCTCGTCGAGGGCCTTGTTCTCGATGCGGCGCGTGCCGCGTGGCGAGATGGCGTATTTGCCTTCCTCGTCTTTTTCGAGATAGCCTTCCTTGATCAGCATCTTGAGCAGGTCCGCATTTTCCTCGTCGAGATGTTCGAGCTGGCGCAGGACGTAGTCGCCGTATTCGAGGAGATGTTCGGAGAGCTTGTCGAAGACGACATCCGCAGACAGAGGCCGAAATTGCTGGGAGCCGTCCCATTTGGAGAATTCGAATAGCATCGCAATAGCAGACAGCAGACAGCAGGTAGCGGATAGCCAAACCAAAACTGACTGAATTCGTCTGCCCTCTTGAAAATAAATGTTTGGCTACCTGCTGCCTGCTACCGGCTCTTATTATGCCAGCCGGCCGAACGTCACAACCGTCAAATCGTCGTGCGGCTTGCGGCCCGTGGCGTGCCGTTTCACGGCTTCCACGAGGCGGACGCCCATTTCCTTCGGCGTCATCGGGCCGGGTTTCAGGGCGCCGTAGACGCCTTCCATGCCGAAATCTTTTTCCTGAACGCTACGCGATTCCGACACGCCATCCGTGAACAGGGTGACCGTATCACCTGGGCCGAGCGTGATCGTGTTGCAGTCGTAGGGAATGCCCTCGACGATGCCGAGCGGCAGGCCGGCCTGATCGCTGGAGCAGCCATCCTCGAACGATTTGGTCGCCGCTCGATAGACGACCGGCGCTTGATGTCCCGCGCTGACGACCGTCACCGAGTGATTCTGCAGATCGAGGAGGCAGGCGCCAAAGGTGACGAAGCGATCGAGCTGGCCCGCCTCCTGCAGATGTTCGTTCAGCTTGGCGATAGCCTCGGACAGCGACGGTTCCGTCAGCGTGCAGAAGCGGGCGTCCGAGCTGACCTTCGCCATGAGCAGGGCCGCGGGAACGCCTTTGCCGGCGACGTCGCCGATCATGATGCCGAGGCGATTGTTTTGCAGCGGGATGAAGTCGTAGTAATCGCCGCCAACGTCAAGTGCCGACTCGTAATGCGCCCAGAATTCGTAGCCGGTCGCCTGCGGAAACTTCTTCGGCAAGAAGCTCTTCTGGACCTGCGTCGCCAATTCGAGGTCGCGTTTCAGTCCCGCCTGCTCGATGAGCGTCTCAAGCATCCGCGCATTTTCGATGGCGACACCTGCCTGAGCGGCAACGGCCATCAGTAGCTTGAGATCGTCCTGCGAGAATTTCTTGAAGCGGTCCTGCGTATCGAGCTGGATGACGCCAAAAGCGGGGCCTTCGCCCCGGCCACGCAACGGAGCGACGACCATCGAGCGAATCTTGCAGTCAGCGATGCTCTGCGACATGTCGAACTGCGCATCCGAGCTCGCGTCCTCGCTGAGGATGCCCTGGCTCGTCTCCATGCAGCGATTGACGATCTTGCGGCTAAATCGCACCTTGTCGTCGTCATCCGGCCGGCGCGTGCGCGTGACCTTGGCGAGCAGCTTGCTGTCCTCTTTCAGGATGATGAAGCCGCGATCGGCCTGGCGGAATACCTGAAAGAGCTTATCTACGATCTTGAGCAGCAGGTCCTCGGTGTTGACGGTCTGCGTCAACTCGGCGCCGACTTCGAGCAAGAGAGCGAGGCGTTCAGACGGAGCCGCCTCGAGGATCTGCCGGCTCGAGCCCGACTGGATGGTCGCTTCGACGGTCGAGTTGTCCTTGTCGTCCGCGTCATCATCCCTGTCCGACTTCATGTGCTCGGGCAGCTTCGGCTTGGGCCCGACGTCATAATAGATCATGACATTGCCGCAGATGCCGATCTGGTCGCCGTCTTTGAGCTGGGTGCGAACTTTGATTTTGTTGGTGGGACCATTGAGCTCGGTCCCGTTGCGACTATTCATGTCCTCGATGAAATATTTGCCGCTGATCTTGCGAATGACAGCGTGCTCGCGGCTGACGGCGGGCGCGTTGAGGACGACGCCACAGTCGGCATTGCGACCGAAGACAATGCGGTCGCCGACAAGCTCCTTGCGGGTCCCTTGATTGACCCCTTTGATGAACTCAAGCATTGCCATGGGAAAGCCACCTGGAAGACGCGAATAATAGCGGAATGAGAACCTACATCTTAACACGCGTCCGGAGGGCTTTCAAGCGTTTGACCTGCAGATGAAGTGGCGTAACTTGCTGTAAGAGTATGTCTTACTAGTTCCTGTTTCTGTCCTCGTTCCCAGGCAGAAATTTGGCACGAGAGGTGGCTGGCGCAATCTACTCGCGCCACTGCACGAAGCCTTCGAGGGCGTAGAACTCGGGCAAGCCGAGCTGGTCGTACGTCTTCGCCGTGTTGCGATTGCGGTCCTCGGCGCGTTGCCAGAATTCGCGCTTGTCGCTGCCGCCGGGAAACATCGCTTTGTCCTTCTGCGATTGATGGCGGAAAATCGCGTTTTTCTTGCGATCGAGGTCGCTCGGGCTCAGCGGCACGACGCGCTCGACTTCGTGCGGCTCCCATTCCTCCCAGGCGCCACGGTACAGCCAAACCTCGAATTGCTGTTTCTCGGCACGGACGCGCCGGACCGCATCGTAGATCGCCGTCGCGCAGGTGCGATGGGTACCGTGTGGGTCGGAGAGCTCACCCGCGACGTAGATCTGGTCCGGCTTCAGATTCTTGAACAGGCCGACGATATCGTCGATGTCTTCCGGATGGATCGGGGCCTTGGCGATGGTGCCGGTGCGATAGAAGCGCAGGTCCATGAAGACAAGCTGTTCGGGCGGCACGCCGGCCGCCAGCGCACCGGCGCGAGCCTCCGTTTCGCGGATCAGCTTCTTGATCTCGAGCAGCTCCCGGCAATCGGGCTCGCCCGGCTTCTTCTTCGCGAGGAACTCACGCACCGCCCGCTTCATCTCGGCCGACTTCTCCGCGTTTAGGCCGAACAGCTCGTTGAAGGCACAGACGAAATCGGTGAAACGCCAGGCGTCGTGATCGAAGACGGCGATGTTGCCACTGGTCATGTACGCGATGTGGACCTTGTGTCCCTGCTCGACGAGGCGAATGATGGTGCCACCCATGCTGATGACGTCGTCGTCGGGATGCGGGCTAAACACGAGGCACGTCTTCGGCGGCCCCTCCGCCGGGCAGGTGCAGATCGTGCCCATCATCTCGTCGAACACGCGGCGGCCAAGCTTGTGGGCCGGGCCATATTCGCGCAGCAACTCATAGAGCTCATGTTCGCGGAAGTCGTCATCGGACAGTTTCAGCAATCCCTTCTTGACCTTCAGGCTGAGCCAGATGACGGCGCGACGGATCAGGTTCGGTGTCCAGTTGACGGAGCCGATGACCCATGGCATGCGGATCGGCGTCAGATGGCCGGCGGCGGCGTGGTCGAGGATGAACGTCGTGTCGTTATGTTTCTGCAAGAAGCTCGCGGTGACCGCGTCGCTCGTGTCCTCTTCGACCGCTTTGCGCACGATCGGCGCCTTGTGCTCGCCGAACGCCATGATGACGATCTTGCGCGCCTCCATGATCGTGCCGACGCCCATGGTCAGCGCCTGATGCGGCACGTTTTCCTCGCCGAAGAAGTCGGCGGCGGCATCGCGGCGCGTCACCGGATCGAGCGTGACCGAACGCGTCCGGCTATGCCGGGTCGAGCCTGGCTCGTTGAAGCCGATGTGGCCGCTACGGCCGATGCCGAGGATCTGTAGATCGATACCGCCGGCCCGGCGAATCTGTTGCTCGTAGCGGGCGCAATACTCCTCGATGTCCTGCGCCGGCGTCAGGCCATCCGGGATGTGGATATTGTCCGGCTTGACGTTGATGTGCTTGAACAGCGTTTCATGCATCCAGAGCTGATAGCTGTGCGCATCATCCGGCGTCATCGGATAGTATTCGTCGAGATTGAAGGTGACGACGCGCGAGAAATCGAGGGCCGCCTCCTTGTGCAGGCGAATCAGCTCGCGATAGAGGCCGACCGGAGTCGAACCGGTCGCGAGACCGAGCACGGTTGGCCGGCCCGCGGAGTTATTTTGCCGAATCAGGCTCTCGATCATGAGCGCGACATGGCGCGACGCCTGCGTGCTGGTCGGGAAAACGAGGGTTGGGATTTTTGTGTGTGGGATGTAGTGGGAGGTCATGGCTTCTTCGATAATTACAGCTTTATGTACCGTAGCTAACCTACACAGAAGCAGCCATGCACGCCAGATGATGCACTTCTGCAACTGAATTGATTCATTGGGCGAGAGTGCACGGTATCATACATCAAGATCGATCTGCGATGGCTACAGCCACGAGGTCATTGAATGTCAAAGCAAACACGCCTTCTGTTTTGCGCATGGCTTGGGTTGTTTGGCGCTTTGTGGGTATTTGCGAGCTTCCCGGTGGACACTGACCGAGGCGGTTTCCAATTTGCCGGCTTTCCGTTGCGATTTGCCACATGGCAGCGAGGCAACCTTCTCCAATTCGATCATTCGAACCTCTACGCCGATATCTCGGCAGGTTTGGCAACATGCATAGGAATTTCCTGGATCTGCGTGACATCCGCAGCGAAACAGCCGATCACGATCTTGCCAAAGCGACCGCAAGCAGCGATTGCGGTGGCGTTCGCGATGCTGCTGTTCTTCGCGCCTGTTTACTTCACGCTGGTCGATTATAACGTCGGCTACCTCGGGCGGATTGCAGGTCTGTATCCGGAGCTTGACAAATAGCTGGCAGAGTTAGTGCGCAGCCTGTCCCATCAATTCGTCACGATACGCAAAGATCGCGGGGGTGCCGCCGGTGTGGATAAACACGGCGGTATCGGCCTTACCGAGCCGGCCGTTGCGTGCATCGTCGATCAGCCCTGCCATGGCCTTGGCGGTGTAGACCGGATCGAGCAAGATGCCCTCAGTGCGAGCGAGCAGATTCATCGCCTCGCGCCCGGCTGGGGTGACGGCGCCATAGCGTGGACCCATGTAGTCGTCACGGATATCGATGTCGGCAGGGCCAATGCGATGCGGCAAGCCGAGCAGCGTGGCCGTCTGATTGGCGACTTCCGCGAGGTCCTTCGGCGTGTCCCACGGCCAGCGGATCGGGCAGAGCAAACGCACCTTACCGGGCCAGCCGAGGATCGCTTTGCCGATCGCGAGCCCACCGCCGGTCGCGCCCGCAGCGGCGGCATAGACGTGCGTCGGCTCAATGCCGCGCGCGCGAGCTTGATCGAATATCTCCGCCAGCGCGAGCGCATAGCTAACGGCCGCGATCGGTCTGCCGGTGATGCGGTCCCAGACGAATGGACGCCGACCGGCCGCGCGCAGTTCCTTTGCCTTCGCGAGCAGCATGTCGTCCAGCTCAGGGCCCATCGGCGTGTCGATGATCGTCACCTTCGCACCCAGCAGATGATCGAGCAGCAGGTTGCCCTGGATGTCGTCGTTGTGGACGGCGCGCGAGAGAAACAGGTGACACTCCAGGCCGAGCTTGTTGCAAGCTGCCGCCGTCTGGCGGCAGTTGTTCGATTGCACGCCGGCGCCCCAGACCAGGCAGTCGGCGTTTTGTTTGAGCGCCTCGCCGAACAGGAATTCGTTGTGGCGAGTCTTGTTGCCTCCCATGACCATGCCGGTGCAATCATCGCGCTTGATCAGCACGCGCGGCCCGCCCAATTCACGAGTGAATCGCTTGATGTCCTCCAGCGGCGTCGGCAGATGCGCCAGCGGCACCCGCGGCAATTTCTCGGCGGCATGGCGGAGCTGGTCGGTCGTGAGCGCGGCGGGCATGGCGGTCTCCAATTCGTGATCGACTGTTGCGTCTCGTTTCCGTTGCTGGCATGATATGGTATTCCTCCATCCCCAACCGCACACCGTTCGAGGTGCATCATGCGCGTCATCCTTCTGGCGATTCCGTTGATCCTGGCCGCGAGTCTGTCCATGGCACAGAATGCGGCCGATCCGATCAAGACGCCCGCGGGCTGGCAGATGATGGCGCCGCGTGAGGAGATCAAGCCACGCTTTGACTTTGATGCCAACGGCGGCCCGAAAGGGGATGGCGCTTTCGTCATCCGCGCCAACAAACGCGAGGGGCAGCACGGCTGGTGGCAGAGGTCGTATCCGGTGCAAGGGACGAAGTTCTATCAATTCCACGCGGTCCGCAAAACCACCGGCGTGGAAACGCCGCGCCGTAACGCGATCGTCAGGCTCGTCTGGCAGGACGACAAGGGCCAGATGGTCCGCGCCGATCCGCCGGACGATGGCAGCAAGGGAAGCGTCCCGACCGCGGAGCCGGAATATCCAGTTGATAGGGAGAAGGACAAAAACGGCTGGACCGAGGTGGCGGGGACGTATCGCGCTCCGTCGAAGGCGACGAAGGCGGTCGTCGAACTGCACCTGCGCTGGGCGCCCGGCGGCCGAGTCGACTGGAGCGAGGCGGCGCTGACCGAAGCAACGGCGCCGACGCCGCGCAAGGTGCGGCTCGCGGCGGCGCACTTCACGCCACGCGGCGGCAAGACGCCAATGGACAATTGCAAAATGTACGAGCCGCTCATCGCCGACGCGGCCAAGCAGAAGGCGGACCTCATCGTCCTGGGCGAGACAATTACCGTCGTGGGCCTCGCCAAGAAATACGCCGAAGTCGCCGAACCGATTCCGGGGCCGTCGACCGATTACTTCTGCGCGCTGGCCAGGCATCATCGCATTTACATCGTCGTCGGCCTGGTGGAGCGCGACGGTAACCTGATCTACAACGTCGCGGTGCTGATCGGGCCGGATGGGCGCATCCTCGGCAAGTATCGCAAGGTGTGCTTGCCGCGAAGCGAAGTGGATGCCGGTGTTTGTCCGGGCAAGGAGTTCCCGGTCTTCGACACGCCGTTGGGAAAAATCGGCATGATGGTGTGCTACGACGGCTTCTTCCCGGAGCCGGCGCGCGAGCTATCGAAGAACGGCGCGGAAGTGATTGCCTGGCCGGTCTGGGGTTGCAACCCGCTCCTGGCGGGCGCGAGGGCGTGCGAGAACCACGTGCACCTCGTCAGCAGCACCTACACCGACACCTCGGCCAGGTGGACACTGACCGCGGTCTATGGCCATGACGGCATGCCGATCGTGCGCGGCGAGAAATGGGGCACGGTCGTGGTCGCGGAAGTGGACCTGAGCCAACGTCATTTCTGGCGGAATAATCTCGGGGACTTCCGGGCGGAGATGCACCGGGCCCGTCCGTGACGACTGGGATTCCCTACTTCTTGATCGCCTTGGTGATCGCGTTGGTCGAGTAGGACATGTTGGCATTGTTGGAAGAGCCGACATAGCCGATGGCGATCATGCACACGACAAAAATCAGCGATATCACCATCAGGTACTCCATGGCGGTGGCGCCACGGCGTTTCGTTTTCCCACGGGCGACGTCTCGTTGTGAATCTTCACCGCGAGTCAGCACCGGCATGTTCTTGGCTCCTCTAGACCTACGCGGTTTTCTTTGCTTCTTGTTCCTGGAAAGGATCAGTCGGCTTCAGCACCGGAACGCCGCGTTTTTGCAGCTCCTCGAGCATCGCATTGAATTCGTCGCGCATCTCCGTCAAGTAATCACCCTCGCGCAGCTTGATCGGTCGCACCGGCTCCCCTGCGGCCAGGTCCTGGATCGTCTTGCGAAAGCGCACCAGCGGCCCCACCAGCCGATGGGTGAAGCGGATCGTGTCCCAGGCCATCACCGGCACCAGGACAAGCAACAGGATGAAGGCCGGCGCGTTGGAACGCAGCGTGTCCACGAATTGCTCGAGCGGATCCGTTGGCCCCTCGGACCACAACTTCCAGGCGAAAAGAAGATTGGAAAACACGACAAAGAACACAACAAGATAGCCCGCGATGCGAAGCGTCAGCCTGGTCTGAAAGGGATCGACCCAGACCTTTTTACGTTCTTCCGCCATTCATATTCTCCCGTGGCAGCGCGCGAAACTGCCGCTATGACTGGGCGTCTACTCGACTATAGGTCACAAACCGAGTTGAAGAGACGTGATTTTGGACGATCGCACGCCTGTCTGATGAGACGTCGATCTATTTCCAGCGATTGGCCTCGGGATCTTCCGTCGCATAGCCGACGGCGTCCAGTTGCGGCCAGAGTTCGACGGGGATCGGCGTGTGCGCCAGCTCGATGGTCTGCGCCAGACGCTCGACGCGCGACAGGCCGACGATAGTGCTCGTGATGCGCGGATCGTGTGTCGAAAATTGCAATGCAGCCGCGGCGAGCGGCACCTTGTATTTCTGGCACAGCGTATCCATCTTGCGCACCCGCTCCAGCGTGACAGCGTCGGCGGCTTGATACGCATAGCGCGGATAAGCCTCCGGCCCCTTGACGAGAATGCCGCTGCCGTAGGGGGCCGCGTTGATCACCGCAATGCCCATCTTCGACGCCTTGTCGAGCAAGGGCTCCGCCGAGCGGTTCAGCAGCGTGAAGCGATTGTGCGTGATGACCGCGTCAAAGATGCCGGTCTCCACGTAGCGAATCATCAGATCGACCGGGCCCCCCGCGACACCGAGATGGGCGATGATGCCTTGCTCTTTCAGCTTCACGAGCACATCGACGGCGCCGCCAGGGGCCATCAGGTCCTCAAAGCGAGCGTGCTCCGGATCGTGCAGGTGCATGAGCTGAAACTTTTCGACGCCGAGCCGCTTCATGCTGGATTCGACGGAGCGTTTGATCTGGTCGCCGGAGAAGTCGCCGGTCTTCATGTCGCGGTCGGCCTTCGTGGCCAGTACGAAGCCGGAAGGCAAGCCCCCGAGTTCACGCAGGACCAGGCCGATGCGCCGCTCGCTTTCGCCATTGCCGTAGTTCGCGGATGTGTCGAGGAAATTGATCGGCGACTGAAAGAAGGCCCGCAACGTTGCGCACGCCTGCTCCTCGGCGACATCGTACTGAAACGTCTCGGGCATACTCCCCAGCTCGGCCGCGCCGACGGATAAGGGCGTTACACGCAATGGGGTCTTGCCAAAGACACGCAGGGGCAGAAACGTCGGCATTCGTGGGCTCCGTTGGGATCGTTGGATGCGGCATATTGTATGACCCTGCAAGCCCTGGGATGAGCGCAGCGATTCCCGGGGGTTGGGCCGCCGCAGACGCCCGGGAATCGCTGCGCTCATCCCGGGGCTTGGTTGATGCGACCGCTAACCGCACTATAATAACAGTATTGCCAACTCATCTACGGGCCGGCTTACATGCAAGAATTGCATCATGAATGCGGCATCGCGGCGATCTATCACCTGGAAAGCGCGAGCCCCTCGCCGCTCGTGCTCAGGGATGGGCCCGAACAGGTCGGTCGACTCATGGTCCGCATGCTCATCGATCTGCAGAATCGCGGCCAGCTCGCCGCCGGCATGACCTCGTTCAACCCGCATCGCGAACGCGTTCTCGACACGTACAAGCAAATTGGCACCGTCATCGAGGCGTTTAGGCTCAATCATCCCGCCAAATCCGAGAACATTCTGCGCGACTACGCCGGGCGGGCTGCCATCGGCCATGTCCGCTATGCAACCTGCGGCAAGAACGACAAGGACCACGCCCAGCCATTCGAACGCTACCATGGCCGAAAATGGAAATGGTTCACGATGGCGTTCAACGGGCAGATCGCCAACTATTCCGAGCTGAAGTCGGAGTTGCTCGACAAGGAAGATTACTACCTGATGCGCGACCTCGATACCGAGGTCATCATGCATTATCTGAGCTACGAGCTGCGCGGCGACGATCGGCCCGATCTCGTCCAGGTTTTCCGCAATCTCAGCAAGAAGCTCGACGGCGCCTACAACCTCGTCTTCATGAACGGCATGGGGGACATGTGCGTCGTGCGCGATCCGATGGGATTCCGGCCGCTCTGCTACGCTCAAGACGGCCCACTGTTCGCGGCGGCGAGCGAGAGCGTCGCCCTGTCGAATCTGGGCTTCCGCGACATCAAGACACTGCAACCCGGCGAGATGGTGTTGATCCAGGACAACAAGCTGACCATCGAGCGCTTCGCCGAGGCGCGCCGCAGTTCGCATTGCTTCTTCGAGTGGATCTATTTCGCCAACGTCGCCAGCACGCTCGACGATCGCAGCGTCTATCTGTCGCGATCCGCCCTCGGCAAGGAACTTGCCATCCAGGAGCATCGGCTCGGCATCATCAAGCCCGACTACAACACCGTGGTCGTGCCGGTCCCCGACACGGGCAAAGCCGCCGCCGACGCGATGGCGTACGAGCTCGGCGTACCGGCGGTCGAGGGCCTGATGCGCAACCGCCACATCGGTCGCACGTTCATCGAGGGAAACAACCGCGTCGACCGCGTGAAGATGAAGTTTTCACCATTGCGTGAAGTGCTCGAAGGGCGACGCGTGATTCTCGTCGAAGACTCGATCGTCCGCAGCACGACGTTGAAGTCGCTGATCTCGCTGATACGCGAACGCGGAGGCGCCAAGGAGATCCACGTCCGCGTCGCCTGCCCGCCAATCATCGCGCCGTGCTTTTACGGCATCGACATGTCCACGGTGAGCGAGCTCTATGCGCCGAAGTTCATGAAGGACAAACTCATCACGATCGACGAACAGCGTGCGATGGCCCGCGCTCTCGAGGCCGACAGCCTCTTCTACCTGCCGCTCGACGCAATCGCCCGCTGCATCCGCCTCCCCACCGACCGCCTGTGCCGGGCCTGCATCACGGGAGAATACCCCACGCCCGCCGGCGAACGCATGTATCAGCTGGCGCTGCGCCAGCACGAAGAGGGAGATGGGAATGGGCGGACGTACGAGACGGGCTGCAGCTAGCGGGTCGGGAATTTACAATCAGCAATTGACAATTAGCAATTTCCAATTGGAAATGCCCTGAAAGCTTTTGGACCGGTTGCAACCCAAGCGTCGTCATCGTCCGCTCGGCGGTTTAGCACACTGGACGTTATGAGATGTTGCTGATTGCAAATTCTCAGTCTAAACGGAGTACATCAATACTCCGCCGCTCGAGGTGCCGACGGCGACACGTTGATCATCGCTCGACCATGCGAGCTGCGAGATCGGCGCGGGATGCTTGGCGATGGAGATCGCGCCGCGTTGTTGGCTGGGCCGCCAAAGGATGACGAGGCCGTCTTCGCCGCCGGAGGCGAGGAACTCGCCTTTGGACTGATACGCCAGAGCGCTGATCGCTTCCTTATGTCCCTCGAGTTGGATCGGCTCGCTGCCCGACGGACCTTCGCCGGCGCAATCCCAAACGCACGACACTTCCGCGCCGCCGGTCGCAAGATATCGGCTCGTCGCATCCCACGCGAGTTCGCGCACCTTGCGCGGATAGCCGGTCATTTGCAGGTCTTCGCCCGTCGCCATCTGCCAAAAGTGCACGCTGCAATCCTGGGCGCCGGCCGCGATGTACTCGCCGTTCGGGCTCCAGGCCAGCGCGAGCATCGAGCCTTGCCAGGCGAACTCCTGCAGCGCGTCCGCCTTGTCCGGACTCCACAGGAAGAGCTTGCCGTAGCCAGTCGATGCGAGGACTGCCTCGTTCGGCTTCCACTGAATGTCCGTGACAGTGCTCGGATGATCGGGATACTCGCGGATCAATTCTCCGTTGGCGTCCCAAAGACGTAGCTTCTTGCCTGCTGCGGATGCGAGCAAATTCGTGGTCGGGCACCAGGCGATGCGTTCCACCCATGCGGCCCCGGCCGCTATTTCCTTGAGCTGCGCGCCGTTTGCGGGGTTCCAAAGCCGGACCTTGCCGTCCTGACCGCCGGACGCGAGGAGTTGTCCGTCTGCGGACCAGGCCACGCATGAGGTGCCGAAGCCGTGGCCTGGAAGGTTGGCCTTCACCTGTCCCGTCTTCGCGTCAATAAGCGCAATGGGCCCGTCCGCCGACGCAGCCGCGATCAGCCCGAGTGCGTTCGACCAGGCCAGCGAGACGACGTGGCCGTCGATGGCCGCTTCCCACAGCTTCGCAAGCTTGGTGCGGCCCCAGGCGAATGGATTCAATCGAGGCATGTCTTTCCGGTCCCCGTTTAGCCCCGCCTCGCAGA
>DASRSQ010000858.1:0-7349 GCA_035656475.1 Gemmataceae bacterium
AGCGGCGGCGTCGAAGTGTTTACAGGAAGCACCCTCAACCTCGGCGCGAACATGAGCCTGACGGGCAACATGGACCTCCGCGACAACTCGGTGCTGAACATGAACAACCACCCGCTGAGCGCCAACACGGTTCTGCTGGGCTGGTTCGACGCAGCGCCGACTTCAATCTCGAACCGCGCAGCCATCACCGCCGCGACTCTCCAGGTGGGCAACCAATCGTTCGACCTGAATGCCGCCGACGCCGTGAACAACTACTACCTGCACAACGCGACCAGCACGCTCAACAGCAACGTGCAGTTATTGCACCTTGAGAGTGCCTCCGTCGCTACCACCACTGCCGCCGGTAACGTCAGCGGGAGCGTCGAGGTTGTCTCGGGCAGCACTCTGAACCTCGGAGCTGATCTCAACCTGACCGGCAACGTCGACGTCCGCGATCCAGGCTCCGTCCTCAATGCCAACGGCTATAACATCACGGCCAGCCAGATTCTCCTCGGCTTTTTCGACCAGTCCGCCGTCGCCGCCACGAACGTCGGCCAGATAAATACGGGCACACTCAGCGTCGACAACGGCAGTACGATGGACATTCACGGGGGTGTCGTCAACAACGTCCTCAGCCTGACGAACAATTCCGTGCTGACCGTACACGAAACCAGCGGCACCGGGCTCACTCTCAATGGCAACTTGCCGACGAGCCTGGTCATCGATCCCAGCCACATGGACCTGATCTTCGATGCGGCGGGCTGGGGATTTCGCTGGCAAGATCCCGCCGGCGGAGGCAACTGGGTCAGCACCCTTAACGGGATGATCGCCTCGGGACAGATCACGCTATCGCTGCCACAAAACGGGATATATTCCGTCTTCGACCAGGGTGGCTACACCTACATCGCGACCGCGGTGCCTGAGCCGGAATCGATGATGCTGGCTGGGATGGGTTGCCTGGTCTCGATCGCGGCCGCCGCGCGACGCAAACTTCGCCGTTCGTGATATTTGGCCGGGCATCGTTTCTTCGATGGACATTCCAGGGGCGCCGGGCACGCCCATCGCTCGAGGGTGCCGGTGCAGCTCCAGAAGCCCATCGGCAATTTACTCTGTACGGATTACTCTGTACGGACGTCGGGTTCGGCGTCCTGAAACCGGCGCGGTGTGATTCCCCTTGAGATCGCGAAACATATTCCACTGGACGTTGGTATCGTTGATAATGGCGCGGTGCGGTCCTAACCCGCGGCGGCGAACGTTAAGCGAACCGTGCCGCGCGTCAGTTACGCATGATCCACATCGCACTCGTATTCCAATTTCTGGCGGGGGAGGCCATATGGTACGCGATGCTTCATCACGACACGTCCGCATCCACTTGTCGAGCATGGCCGGTGCGCTGCTGTGCGCTTTCGCCAGCTTGAGCGCGGTGCCCTGCCTGGCTGCCACGGCGGTTTCGTTCTATGGCTTCGACGATGCCGCCTATTCGCAAACGGCGCGCGAAGGCATGGAAGAAATCTTCGCCGGCCGGTTGTTCCATGCCTCGGTCCCGGCGGCCGCAATGCGGCTGGTCTACAGCACGGCCGGACCAGCGCAGAAGAGTGCCGGCTTTGCGCCCGATTCCACCGACGGCCGGTTTTATACCTCGGGCCGGTTGCCATCGCCCCCCACGCGCACTGCGGGCGTGGACCCCGGCTTCGCCCTCGGCGAAAGCGCCATCACGCGCAATCAATCGCTGCACATGACGATCAACTGCTTCATGTGCCATGCCGGCATGGTCAACGGTCAGGTCGTGGCGGGCCTGGCCAACAACCACATCAACCAATCCGACCCGCGAAACGTCCGCACCCGCGGCGACAATTTCGGGCCGTACGCGGTCTGGCGCCTGGGCGCGCGCTTGGATGACCCCGCCAACAAAGGGCTGACGCTGGCCAGCAAAACAACCGAGCTCGATAAGATATTGGATTCGACGCCGCTTCCGCCCGTCGATCCCATGCCCTGGTGGTTGATGAAGTATAAGAAGAAGGATTACTGGTACGCCGACGCGGCGCCGACCGACGCCGGCAGCTTCTCGATCAACTTCACCACGCCGCACGCCGAAATGAACGAGCACCATCTGGATCACGTCCAATCGGTCGCCAAGGCGTTGGCCTTCGCCCGCGAGACGCAATCGCCGCCGTTCCCTGGCAAGCTCGACGCGAACCTCGTCGCACGCGGCGCGGATTTGTTCCACGGCCGCACGAAGCCGCTCGACACCACCGGCTTCCGTGCCTGCACGACCTGTCACGGCAAATACACGCGCAAAGATACCGCCGCCGATCCAAGCGCGCCGGGATCATGGAACGTCGACTACGACTTTTCGCACGTGCTGCGCAACGTAAAAACCGATCCCGCCTACAACGCGACGCTGCAAAAGCTCAAGCCCATTGCCGATCACATCAACAAGCTCGAAACCTACATGGCCGCGCACGGCGTTCCGCCCGAGTCGATCCCGCATGCGTCGGTGCCCGACGGCGAAGGCTATATTGCACCGCCGCTGGTGGGCGTCTGGGCCTCGGCCCCCTACTTCCACAACGGCTCGGTCCCGACGATCGAAGCCGTGCTCAACTCGGCCGAGCGGCCCGAAATCTGGGCCCGCAATCACCAGGACCCGTTCGCTTACGACCTGGAACACGTGGGCATGGCCTATAAGCCCGTGTCGCGCGCCGAGTTCGACGAAAGCGCTGAACGCGCCAAGGGCAAACCCTTTGCCACGAACGCCGCCATCGATCACGGGGCCAATTACGATACGACCGTCTTTGGCCACAACAACACGGGCCACACTTTTGGCGATCACCTCGCGCCCGAGGAACGCCGCGCGATCATCGAGTTCCTCAAGAGCCTGTCTGGTCCCGACATGTAGTCCCGGGAAACGTGTGCGATTAAGTAACACTACGTTTCAAAGCTTTGAGTGGGTGCCACTGGTGGCTCGCCCACCAGTGCAGAGTCGGGGCACAAAGCGCTGATTGAAAGTGGCACCTCCGCCGACGGATGCAAGATTCTGAAACAGCCTCCAAGGACCAGCGCCATGTCGACAACCACGCTTGAGCGCCGCCGCCTCGATTTTCGCTCGTGGCCCGAGGTCTTGGCCGACATCGACCACTTGCACCGCTCGGGCTATCAGCGTGCCGGCAACTGGGACTTGTCGCAGATCCTGGATCACGTTGGCGAAGGACTGCGGACCGCGGTCCACGGTTTCGACCATCGCGGTCCGTGGATTGTGCGCAAGCTGATCGGTCCGATCATCCTCAAGCGAATCTTGCAGCAGCGTCGCATGAAGGCCGGCATCAAGGTGCCCGACTGGTGGCTTCCCGGGCCCACGCACGACGAGTCGGACGCGGTAAATCGCTTTCGTTCGGATCTGACGGCATTTCAAGAGCTGAAATCCGAGCCGCAGCCGCATCCCTTCTTCGGCCCACTCAGCAAACAGCAGTGGAACGACCTGGTGCAAATCCACGCCAGTCACCATTTGAGCTTTCTGGTGCCCAACGGCTAGTGCCGGCTGGCTCACGTGGCCCGAGTCGCGGCCGGGCAGCATCTATCCAGCTCCAAGTGCGGCGCCATCACGATCGAGAGGAATGCAAATGCGTCGTCGTCTGGCCGCTTGGGGAATCTTTCGGATGCCTCGCTTGTCTTCGAGTTCCTGTTGGCAGAGCTTGGCAGTAATCCTTGTTCTTGCGCTCCCACTCGCGCCCGCTTTGGCCCAAGCGACCGAAGCGCCATGGAAGGCCGGCATTGCCAAAGCCGTCGTCACTCCGGAGAAATCGGTATGGCTCGCGGGCTATGGAAGCAAACGCCCACCCGACGGGAAGCTGCACGATTTGTGGATGAAGGCCCTGGCGCTCGAGGATGACAAAGGCCGACGCGCAGTGCTCGTAACCAGCGATTTTCAGGGTGTGCCCAAAAGCATGAGCGATCGGGTATTCGCTGAGTTGAGCAAGAAATTCGGCCTCCACCGGCACCAGGTCCTTGTTACCTTTTCGCACAACCACTGCGGCCCACGACTCGGTGATGATCTGGTCGACTACTATCCGATTGAGGCGGAACAAGTAGAACTGGTCAACCAGTACACCGATCAGATGACTGATCGCATGGTCGCGATCGTCGGCGAGGCGCTCGACAAGCTCGCGCCGGCGCGACTGCAAACCGGGCTAGGCAAGGCGACCTTCGCCGTCAACCGGCGCAACAACGCCGAGGCCGACGTGCCGGCAATGATCGCCGCGGGGAAACCGCTGGCGGGCCCCGTCGATCATTCCGTTCCCGTGATGACCGTCACGCGGCCCGACGGTCGGATTGACGCAATCCTTTTTGGCTACGCCTGCCATCCGACGACGCTCAATTTCTTTACCTGGTGCGGCGACTATCCCGGTTTTGCCCAGCTCGAGCTGGAAAAGAATCATCCCGCCGCGACCGCCATGTTTGTCAACACCTGCGGCGGCGACCAGAACCCGTTGCCGCGCCGCAGCGTCGAGCTATGCCAACGTTACGGGCATTTGCTCGCGGCGGCCGTAGAAGAAGTCTTGCAGCGGCCGCTTGCGCCGGTGTCGCCGGGCTTGCGCACCGCGTTCTCGTACGTCGAACTCCCTTATCTACAGGTCATGTCGCGCGACGAGTTGTTCGCGGCTCGCCAAGACGACAACCCGATTCGCGCGCGTTGGGCTGCTCGCATGCTCGACAAGCTGGATCGCGGCGAAACGTTTCCGGCCTCGTATCCTTATCCCGTGCACGCCTGGCGCCTCGGCACCGAGATGCTGGTCATCGGGATGGGCGCGGAAACGGTTGTTGACTATGCCCTACGCTTCAAGAAGGAATTCGGCCCCGGCACCTGGGTATGCGGCTATGCGGACGACATGATCGCGTACATTCCTTCGCGGCGCGTGTGGGAAGAGAAGGGCTACGAGGGCGGGTCGAACCTTTTCGAATACGGCCGCCCGGCCCTACGCTGGTCAGGCGAGATCGAGGACCGCATCGCCGAAACCGTGCACACTTTAGTAAACCAGGTACAAAAGTGAGGCGGGCAAGCACAGCCCGGCGATCGAGTGGACGATCGCCCCAATGAAAAGCACGCCCGACAGGAATCGAACCTGTAACCTGCGGATTAGAAGTCCGCTGCTCTATCCAATTGAGCTACGGGCGCATGAGTGGTCAAGTCTAGCCGATTTCAGAGTGAGCCGGAATCGACTGCCTTTCCTTTCGCTCCGTCAATTTACCTCAACCCGGCGGTTTTACCGTCGATTGATCGTCGGTGATTTCCAGCAATTCCGCAGCCTCATGGCGGAATCGGATCTGGTTCGTGTCTTCAGTCTCCCGCTCAATGTCGTTCTTCATCCATTGGATACCTCGGTCGTAGGACTTGCGGGCTTCGTCCTTCTTTAGGAGCTGCCATTGAGACATGGCGAGAAAGAACCAGTCTATGGAGTCGGGCCAATTGGTTGCTCCACCATAGCTGTTTGAATTAAGCCGAAGGGACTCCTCCAGCGCGGTGTGCGCGCCTTGCCATTGCCCCAGCCGATAGCGGGCCATGCCGAGCGCCGTCCAATTGTTACTCGCTTTCGGTTCGATTTGGATTGCCTTGTTAGCCAGTTCGACGGCTCGGGACAAATCGCGAAGCTTCAGTTCCGGACAGTTGCTGAGAACATTTGCCAGCATGGCATGCGATATAGAATAGCGCGCGTCCAACTTGACGGCTTTCTCCAAAGCGGCAATCGCCTCGACATGCCGGTCCATTCCCAAAAGCGCCAAACTAAGACCGAGATACGAGTTCGGCGACCGAGGGTTGAGTTCGATCGCTTTGCGGTAGCAGGCCGCGGCCAGGTCGTATTGTGCCACGGCCAAATAACCACTGCCGAGGTTCATAACGATCTGGCTGTTGTCCGGTCGCAGCGCGACGGCGGCCCGCAGATAACCGATCCCATCTCTGACATCTTTCCCGGCGTGTCTCCAGACGAGATCAACGCCCAGCCGATGGTTGATCCAGAAGTCGCTTGGATATTTCCACTGCGCGCGGCGCAAGACTTCCACCTCCAACTCTTCCTGCGCATGGCCGTGAAGCGCCGCTGCCAAAAACGACAAGGTTGCCGCTGGTTGCTGGTCGAGGTCTGGCTCAGCGGCCAAGCGTTGCAACGCCGGCCAGTCCTGGCGAGCCAGAGCTTCGCGCATCTGCTGGCGCCAGCGATCGGGATCGGCCAGGCGAAGCGCATCAATCAAGCGGCGAGTGGCGGATTCATCGCCGATATGGCCGCGAGCCGCGACCCAATCATCCAGCGCCGGGATCAATGCCGCCCCGACGGCGGGGCGGGCCAGGATTTGATCCGCCACCTGTTGTGCCGGCAGCCCATCAACATCAATCCCGGCTTCGAGGAGCGTCTTAGCGTACGCACGATCGGTGTCTTTGTCTGACGTTTGACCGTCAGCCCAGGCGGTCCCGCTGGTCATGCGAATACGCTCCAGCCGTTCGACAAGCCGCAGATTGGCCATAGCGTTGCGGCCGCGCTGTTCAACGTCGGGCGCGGCGTCACCTGAGGCCAGCAAGAGTTCGGCCTTCTGCGCTGAGACGAGTGCTTCCCGCCATCTTCTTGCTTGTTCCAATTGGGACACTTCATCGAGGATCAGCTCGATCTGGCCCGTGACCTTTGCCTGGCGGGCGGATCGATCGCGGAGGGTCCAGCCGAATCCGAGGAGCGCGACCAGCAGGGAGACGCCGATCGCTGCGCCGGCCGACAGGCTGACACGGTTGCGACGAACAAATTTGCAAAAGCGATAAACGGCCGAGGGCGGGCAGGCTTCTACAGGCTGATTGGTCAGGTAGCGCTCGATGTCTTGGGCGAGGCCGGCGGCAGTTGCGTAGCGTCGCGAGCGATCCTTCTCCATCGTTCGCATGACGATCCAATCCAGATCGCCCGAGACGAGGGAAGTGAGCTTTCGGGGCTCCAATTGTCGTTGTGCCGCGATTGACGGCAGCGACTCGCTGGAGCTCAATCTGCTGCTGGGTTTGGGAGGCTCCTCCTCGCGGACGATCCGCAGCATTTCGTCGAACGCGGCCAATCGGAGTCGCTGGCGATCGAAGGGCGTTTCACCCGACAGAAGCTCGTACAATAGCACGCCAAGGGAATAAATGTCGGTGCGGGTGTCGATGTCCGCTTGGTTGAGCTCGGCTTGCTCCGGACTCATATACTCAATCGTGCCCACCATTTGGCCCGACTGGGTGAATAACGTCCGCTCCGTCAACTTCTGTCCGATTGCCTTGGCCACGCCGAAATCGATAATCTTTGCAACGCGACGTCCGTCGCATTCGGCGATCAACACATTCGTAGGCTTCAAATCGCGATGGATGATTC
>DASRSQ010000859.1:0-1645 GCA_035656475.1 Gemmataceae bacterium
GCACGACTCCGATGCCGAGAGCGTTGAGCTGCTTGGCTGGTCCGATACCCGACAGCAGCAGCAATTGTGGCGAGTTAATCGGCCCGCCGGACAGAATTATTTCGGCGCGTGCAGCCGCGCGAACGAGCTTCTCACCTTGTCGATATATGACGCCTGTGGCCCGGCGGCCGTCCATGATAATCCGCTCGGCCTGCGCATTCAGTTCTATCCGCAGATTTTTCCGGTGCCGTACGGGTTTGATGTAGGCGTTGGCGGTGCTCCAGCGACGACCATTGTGCACGGTCATCGGGTACTGGCCGAACCCTTCTTGCTGGAAGCCATTGATGTCGCCTGTAAAGTCGTACCCCGCCTGTTTCCCCGCCTCGACAAACGCCGCATGCATCGGATTATGAAATTTTTGCGCGGTCGTTTTCAGCGGCCCGGAATTTCCATGATAGGCGTCGGGCTCGCTTTTCCACGCCTCGCTGCGTTTGAAGTACGGCAACACCTCCGCGTAGGACCATCCCCGCGCGCCGGACTGAGCCCAGGCTTCATAGTCAAGCGGGTTTCCCCGCAGATAGACCATCGCGTTGATCGATGACGAGCCGCCGAGCAACCGTCCCCGCGGACACCGGATCCGGCGATTGTTCAACGCCGGCTCCGGTTCACTCCAATATGACCAATTATATTTATCGGAGGTCGCCGCAATTCGAAGCGCCGCCGGCATCTGAATCATGATGCTCGAATCCGAGCCACCGGCCTCCAGAAGGAGGACGCTGTGAGCCGGATTCTCGGACAGGCGGTTGGCCAGCACACAACCGGCGGATCCAGCCCCAACAATGATGTAGTCAAAATTGAGTTCTTCCATCGCTCTTCATCGCCTTCAGGTGCGCACGAACGCTGCGTTGCATTGCATTCGACACGAGTGTACCAAATTGTATAAGTTATAGCAGAAAAAACACAAAGCGCAGGAGCCTGACGTGCACCAATTCACGCTAATCATCGATGGAGAGGTGATATCCGCTTCCCAACGGGAAACGATCGATGTCGTCAACCCGGCGACGTCGTCCGTATTGGGCCAACTGCCCTGCGCAACCGTTGAAGATCTCGATCGCGCCGCGTCGGCTGCCGCCCGCACTTTCGATGGCTGGAAATCGCTGGGAGCCATTCGTCGCAGCGAAATCCTGCGGCGGGCGGCACAACTCACCCACGCCAAGCAAAATGAAATCGCTCAAGTGTTGACGCTCGAGCAAGGCAAGCCGCTGCGAGAAGCGCTGGGCGAGGTTTCCGGTATTGTCGAAACCCTGGAATGGTTCGCCGAAGAAGGGCGCCGCAACTATGGCCGTATCGTTCCGGCTCCTTCAGACGAAATTGAATTTAAAGTCGTCCAGATTCCGATCGGACCGGTTCTTATTTTGACACCCTGGAATTTTCCGGTTGGCGAAGTAGCGACTCATCTCGCACCTGCTCTGGCGGCCGGCTGCACTGCGGTGATCAAGTCGAGCGAGGAAGCGCCAAGCGCGACCGCCATGCTTGTGGGCATTCTCCATGAGGCAGGCGTGCCACACGGCGTCGTCAATCTCGTTTACGGAGATCCGGCGTTGATTTCGAAGCATCTCATCAATTCACCCGCCATCCGCAAGGTCGCATTCACCGGATCCGTCCC
>DASRSQ010000860.1:0-18404 GCA_035656475.1 Gemmataceae bacterium
CCCGCCCTCCCGCCTCTCGCCGACGATGTACTTGCATGAATCTTCGCCTCCTGCAAATCGCCGACTCCGCGCTGCCGATCGGCGGCTACAGCCATTCCTGGGGCCTCGAAGCGGCCATCGACCGCGGCATCGTGCGCGACGCAGCGAACCTGGAAGAGTGGACGCGCTCGTACTTGCGCGAAAGTCTCGCTCCTCTCGAAGGCGTCGTCATCGGCAACGTAGTACGCGATCCGAGCTGCACGATCGACGCAAATCGCCTCCTGTGGGCGAGCGTCACGCCGCCGACCTTGCGGCACGCGAGCCGCGACATGGGCGGGCAGCTCGCTTCTCTGGCCGCGCGCTGGGAATGGGCGGCCGAAGCGATTCGGCGCATCGAGCAAGCACCCGGCGTTACCTGGCATCACGCCGTCGTCTTCGCACTATTGGCGTCGGCAGCGGGCGCGACGGCGTCGGAAGCGGTGACGCTGTTCCTGCACCAAGCTGCAATCGGCGTCATCAGTGCCGGCGTGCGCGGCGTGCCCATTGGGCATACGCATGGCCAGCAGGTACTGGCGCGGTTGCACAACGACATTGCCGAACTCGCGGCGAACTATTACGACAAGCCACTGGAAACCGCCGGCAGCAATAGTCCCGCCCACGAGATCCTGTGCTATGAACAAAGCCGACTCTATACACGAATTTACCGATCCTGACTCCCAGCCGCGCGGCAAGCAGCGCTGGCGCGTCTTCCATCGCGGCGACGGCATGGCCCACGACCATCCGCATGTCCACTATCAGGGACCGAAGCGAGGCGTCTTTACCATCGGCGTCGGCGGGCCGGTCGGTTCCGGCAAGACTGCGCTTGTCGAACGATTGTGCCGTGAGTTCTGGCCCAAGTTCAATCTCGCGGTCGTCACGAACGACATTTACACGAAGGAAGACGCCGAGTTTCTCGCGCGGCGCAACGTGATCCCGCTCGAGCGCATCGTGGGTGTCGAGACCGGCGGTTGCCCGCACAGCGCGATTCGCGAGGACGCCAGCGTTAACCTGGCCGCGATCGGCGATCTGGAAACGAAGTTTCCCGGGCTAGAATGCGTCATCGTCGAATCCGGCGGCGACAACCTCGCGGCGACCTTTTCGCCGGAACTGGCGGATCGCACCATCTATGTCATTGACGTCGCGGAGGGGGACAAGATTCCGCGCAAGGGGGGCCCAGGCATCATGCGCAGCGATCTTCTTGTCATCAACAAGATCGATCTTGCGCCGCACGTCGGCGCCGATCTCGACGTGATGCGCCGCGATAGCAAGAAGATGCGCGGCGACCGTCCGTTCATTCTCATCAGCCTTCGTCAGAACCAGAACGTCGAGGAACTCGTGCAATGGGTGCATTCCCAGATCGCATCGTTGCGCAAGACTTCGTGACGCCTCCCGAGTTTCGCGACCTGACCTTGTCCGCCGATGGCACCGGCCGCATCGGCGGCGCGCGTTTTGCCCTGGCCCGCCGTGCGGGCAAGACGCGCCTGGCAGACACGTACGAGCAAATACCTATTCGGGTCTTGCCTCTCGATCTTGGTCCCGATGAACCCGCGCTCGTCTATCTGTTGAATCCAACCGCTGGATTGCTCGACGGCGATGGCCATCGCATCGATATTCACGTCGAGGCGGGCGTCCGGGCGGTGGTGACAGGGCAGTCGGCGACGCGCATTCATCCCTGCACGAAGCATTTCGCGACGCAGCAATGGAATGTTTCGGTCGCGGATGGCGCGATTCTGGTTGTCTTGCCCGGGCCCGCCATTCCATTTGAGGAGAGCCGATATTTTCAACGCGTGCGCATCAACCTTGCCAAGCAGGCACAGTTGATCTGGGCCGACCTCTGGTTTGCGGGCCGCTATGCGAGGGAACAGGATTCCGAACGATTTCGTTTCCGATCCATTGTTCAAAACATGCAGATTGTTCGTGGCGGCGACTTGGTGTTCCGCGATCGCTTTCACTGGCGCGGCCCCTGGCACGAGTCGTCGGCATCCTGGAATTTTGACGACCAGCCCGCTGCCGGAACGATTTTCGCCACCGGCGCTGCGGAATTCCCGACCGCGACCGGTCGATTCGCCGTCTTGCCAACCGCGGCCGGCGACGTTTGCCTTCGCTGCACGGGCCCCTCCGAGCACGTCACCAATCTAATCGTGACTACCGCGCTTCATCTGGCCGCCAAACGTGACCACGGCAATCGCGACGCGCCGTGGTTGCTCAGCCAGCTTGCCAGGACGCACTGGTTCGATCCGAGCTGTTCAATTCAGGCTTGATCAAGTCGATCGTTCAAGCAAAGTTTGGCTTTGTTCCCAAACCTCATGTACGCCTTGCAATGAATGGGGTGCTGCCCGCGTCTCGATTTGCGGCGCCTGTGCTTCCGCTTGTGCCAATGCCCGTCTTTCAGGTGCATTCTCAGCTGAAGGCTCCAGAAAAACGTTTTTCTCCGGGCGGCATTCACCTATCTAACGTGACAGCTGAATCGGGTTGGGCACGCTTTCTTGCCCATTACCCACGCAGAACCGCGCGAATGTTACCAACGTGTTCGCGAATGATGAAGCTTGTGCGAACACGGCAAATCTGCCTTGAATCAGCTTGTTCCCACCGTAACCATAGCGATGTTTAGAATCCCGCGGGGCGGCACGGAGACCCCCATGCAGTACGATTGCGATGTTCTCGTGATCGGCAGCGGCGCAGGCGGCGGCGTTCTCGCGTATGCCTGTGCCAAAGCTGGCAAGAGCGTCCTCCTCCTCGAACGCGGGTCCCCCTCTTTCGTCGCCAATGAGCAAGATACGCTGATCGGGAAAAATCCCTATGACGATCGGACCATCCACGTCAATGGCGCGGATCGGCGTGTCTACATGGGAGGCGTCCTCGGCGGCAGCACGGCGTTGTTCGGCGGCGCCCTCCTGCGGCCCAGCCACGCTGACTTTCATCCCGGGCGAAGCTATGGCGAGCGCATCCCGCGCCACACCTGGGATTGGCCGATCGACTATGACGACCTGGCGCGGCATTACGATCACGCCGAGCGGCTGTTCGGCGTCGCCGGCGACCGAGACGAGGACTATCGACCAATCGAGAAACCAGCGGCGGCGTATCCGCATGAACCGCTGCCGCTGCATCCGGT
Organism: Gemmataceae bacterium; assembly: GCA_035656475.1. GTDB lineage: Bacteria > Planctomycetota > Planctomycetia > Gemmatales > Gemmataceae > SIAQ01. The sequence goes on from DASRSQ010000860.1 coordinate 3,131, forward strand.
GAACGTGAAATTGATGGCGTCCAGCCGCTCGGACGGATTGCGGCCATTCCGCTTGCCGCTGGCGATCGATCCGCAGCGTTGCCTGCGATGCGCCGCGTGTGCGGGCTATGTGTGCCCGACCGGAGCGCGTGGCTCGACGGCACAGTTGCTGCAAGATGCTCAGGCACGCGGCTGGTCACTGGCGGTGCGGACCGGCGTTGAGGTCGAAAAGATCCTGCTGCAGCGACGCGAAGCTGATGGCGTCGAGGTTCGCGATCGCGCGAGCGGCGAACGCCAGGTGCTGCGGGCACGCCGCTATGTGTTGGCGGCCGGTGCAATCGGATCGGCGCACCTCGTGCTCCGGTCCGGCGCCGCAGAGCCGTTGGCGGGCCGGCACTACATGTATCACCTGGCGCCGCTGGCGGTCGGCGTCTTTGCGAGTCCGCATGGTGCGGAGGAGACCTTTGTCAAGCAGGTCGGTTTCGCGGATTACTACTTCGGAGACAAGAACTACGGCCACAAACTCGGCGTCGTGCAAAGCCTGCCGGTGCCTGGCCCGTTGATGTTGGCCCGCATGGCGCCGTACGTGCCTGGCATGATCCTGCGGTTCTTGCGCCGGCGGATGTTGCCGATCATGGGCATCGTCGAAGATCTGCCCAATCCGGAGAATCGCGTCACCGTAGGTCCCGATGGCGGGCCGCGCTTGCAGCATCGCTTTGGGGCGTACGACTTGGAGCGAGGCAAGCACCTGGGCACGCTGATGGCGCGAATTCTCAAGCGAGCGGGTGCATTGTTTTGCGTGTCGAAGGCAAGCCCGTCGGTGGAACACGTTGCCCATCAGTGCGGCACGCTGCGCTTCGGCAACGACCCGGCTCACTCGGTCCTCGACCGCGACTGTCGGATGCATCGGCATCCGAATGTGTTCATCGTCGATGGCAGCTTTTTTCCGACATCGCTGGGCGTCGGCCCGGCGCTGACGATCAGCGCCAATGCATTGCGAGTGGCCGATGTCGTGGCGAAAGAGGTTTGATATGTCCAAGAAGTCGTTCGCGATTCGGCTGGAGCAATTTCGCCAGGCCAAACGCATTCATGGCGGGCTGCTCAAGCTCGGGATCGCCTTGCTCGGCGTCAAGCTATCGCGTGTCCCGATTCCCACGCAACGCCTGCGCCACTGGCTCTATCGCATCTACGGCAACAAATTTCCGCCGGGCCTTGACGAATCGGAATCGGAACGACCGTTCCGTAGCTACCCCTCCCTCAACGCACTGTTCACCCGCGGCATCAAGCCGGAAATGCGGCCCATTGCGGCCGAGCCTGCACAGTTCGTCTGTCCTTGCGACGGCACGGTGCAAGATGTCGGCACCGTGGCCGATGGCAAGATTCTCACCGTCAAGGGCATCGAGTACACGCTGCAATCGCTGCTGCCCGGGGCCGATGCCACCGCGTTTGAGGGAGGCCGCTACGCGGTCATTTTCTTGTCGCCATTGCAATGCCATCGCGTGTTCAGTCCGCACGAGGGAGAACTGCAGGAAGCGATTCACGTGCCGGGCTATCGCCTGCTCGTTCATCCGCCATTCCAGACGGCGGAGTATCCTGTTTACACGTTGAACGAGCGGATGATTCTTCGCCTGGCAACGCCGCTCGGCCCGTGCGCGCTGGTGATGGTGGCGGGCTGGGGCGTCGGTAACGTGACGTTGCCGCACGCACCGCAATTTCGGCCCAAACCTCGGCGAGCGGGTTGCCATGCCTTTTCGCCGGCGCCGGCCATCAAGCGAGGCGACTGGATCGGCACTTTCGAGCTCGGCTCGACGGTCGTGCTCTTGACGCCGCCGGCGCCGCACGCAGCATCCCTGATCACGCCGAACATGGAGGTAAGGTATGGCCAGCCTCTCTTTGCCTATTGAAGTAGCCGACAGCCGGCAGCCGGCAGCGGACAGCCAGCCTGCGAGCGTGACGACGCTGGTGGCGGGATTCGGCGATGCGCGAGCACAGGATTTTGCGGCCGGGTCACCGACACGCCAGTATCTGGATCTGACGAAAAGCGACGTCGAAATACCACGGCACGACGCGCTAGTTTTGTTTCTGCCTCGCACGAATCGCGATCGACATCTGATTGACAGCGTTCTCGAACGCGCAGCCCTGGCCATGCCGACACAGGTCGTGATTGTCAGCACCTTCGCCGCGGATCTGGGGGACGCGGCATCGGCGGCATGCCAGAAGCGCGCGGCCGAGCGGATGAGATCCAGCGGCGCGAACGTCGCCATCTTTCGGGCCGGATTCATGATGAAGTCTGAGCCCTGCGCGTTCGCCGCATTCTATCCTCTGATCCCACGTCGCCTCGCCAGTTGTTTCCTGCACGCCAAAGAACTTCATGCGGCGATCGAGCGCGAGCTGGCTAATTGCCAAAGCGGGTTGCGTATCTTCTCGCTATGGGGCAAACAACGACCCTGGCGCGAGGTGATGCGCGAACGGCGCGGCAGAGGCCTCCTCAGCGGCGCGATCACGGCCATATCCTACATGCTGTCCTGGCTGCTCGTCGGCCAGATCGGAGCGATTCTGTTCGATCTGCTCACCCGCTGGCGACCCGCCTTGCGCGCCCGGAGCATGGGCGTCGTCACGCCGGGCTCCATGCGCGAGCTGCTGACCATCTACAACAAGTACAACTTTCGCCACGTCAAGATCGTCGGCTACAACAACGGCGTCAATCATTTCGGCCATAAGTATCCGGGCAAAACGATCGTCTCCACGGTCGGCATTCATCGCGTCAAGATGGCCAGGCCGGACGTGCTGAAGGCGGACGGCGGCGCGACGGTACGCCAGGCGCTCGACTTGCTCGCCGGGGCCGGACGCGAGTTGCCGGTCGTGCCCAACTACTCTTACGTCTGCCTGGGCACCGCGTTCTTCGTGCCAATCCATGGCTCGGCGGCCGATTTTTCCACCATTGCGGAGACGATCACCCGCGCCGTCCTGTACGATCCGCAGCGCGATCGCATTCTCTCTGTTGGCAGCGATGAGCCCGAGTTTCGCGACAACGTTTACAACCTGCAAGCCGATGTGCTCGTGCTGCGGCTCTATCTGCGCGTGAAGCCGAAGGCGCGCTACTTCATCCAGAGAGAAACACTGCCTGCTCCCGGCGGCGCCGATCTCCTCGCCGCGCTGCGCGATCCGCGACCGACCAATGTCGAGATCCGCAAGGCGAGCGCAGCGGCGACCGAGGCCAGCGTGTGCCGATTCTACAACGATTCCGCGGCCGCATCGGGCGACGCGCTCGAGCTGCCGCGTGATTCGCTCGGTCGTCTCTGGGACCGGCTCGAAGAGAACGCCGTCACCTCCTGGCTCATGCACGCGTTCGCCCGGTACTGCGTCTGGCATGTCGAGCTTTTTTTCACCGCCGACGAATTCGTCACGTTCTGGCACACGCATCAGAACCTGCCGATCAAGAAAATTCAGGTGCGCTACATCCGCCGCGATGGCTTGCCGCACTCGCCGTTCCGCGAGCACGATTGCATGTCGGTGGATCTGTTCATGCTGCGCCATCATCGGCAGGAATTCGAGGCGTATCTCGCCAGAACGTTTACCATCGTTCGCAGCAACCCGGGCAAGCATTCGAGGTAGTTCGCATGGACGGACGCCATCCGTTGATCGACACGTTATCGCAGCTCATCCATGAGCAAACGCCGAACCTGCTGCGCCTCTACATCAGCCCATACGTGACGCAGACCTGCCTGTGCCTGAGTCGCTACGTGCAGACCGCCTGGCAGAACCAGCCGGAGGAGGAGCAGGCAACTTTCCTGGCCAATAGTTTCGACGAAGCACTCAGCGGCGCGATCAAGTTGGTGCGATACGCCAACAGCGTCGACCGGCGTGCGACGTCGGTGTTGGTCTTCGATCCGAGCGGCCGGCTGGGCCCATTCGTCAGCGCCAAGGCAAACGGCCACGACGTGGCGTTCCTTCCAGGCATTGAGGTGGCTGGCCACGACGCATCCAACATTGTTTCGGTCGGCGCCATCGTCCTGGTCGCGGGGCCGGAGTTGGATCGACACGCCGACGCAATTCGCGCCATTGTGCGCCTCGATACGCCGCGCCTCATCGTCTGCTTTGACCGCGCCTCGCTTGGTTCCTGGCGACGGGAGCCCAACGGTTGGTGGCGAGAATTGTCGCCGGATGTCGTCATCTTCGATGAGTCGTTCGTCGATCATCACGTTCCGTTCGGGGCCTTCACAGGCCGCAAGACCTTGTTCGATCACTGGAATCGGCCGGGCAAGACCACGTTCCATTCGACGACGTTTCAGCCCAACTCGATCGCGAGCTTGCATTTCATACGCTCCCTGGCAAAGGCCGACCCGGAATTCCACGCCGTCAACGCCGGGGAACTCGCGAAGTTCCAGGCCGACCGTTCGGCATGCGGCGACTGGTACGCGCGACTGTATAGCTCTTCGCTGCGGAAGACGGCTCGCTCGGCCGGATTCGCCGACGCCGGCGTTCGCGCCAGCGGCGCGTTTGTGCACATCAACGGCCGCCAGATTTTCGACGCAGTCGGTGGCGTGGCCTGCAGTGTGCGCGGGCACAATCCGCCCGGCTATGTCGGCGAACTCGCCGGCCTCCACAACGCGGAAGTGGAGCTGGCGACGCGCCTTCGAGAATTGACCGGCATGCCCGGCATGGTCCCGGCCGTTTCCGGAGCATCGGCGGTGGAGAGTGCGCTCAAGCTCGCGCTGGTCGCGCAATTTCCCAGGCGGCACGTGATTGCTCTGCGTTCCGGGTTTGGCGGCAAGACGCTGCTTGCCCTGACCGGGACTGCCAATCCCGCCTACAAGGATCGCATCGAGCCTCTCTACGCCGACGTGCATTACGTCGACCCGTTCGCGGCCGACGCCGTGGCTCAGCTCGAGACGGCATTGAAACAAAACCCGGTCGCTGTCGTGCAGGTCGAATTGATTCAGGGCGTGGGAGGCGTGCGTCAGATCCCTGACAGCGTGATTCGTTTTCTCGACGCACATCGGCAACAATTCGGCTACCTGCTGCTCGTGGACGAGGTCCAGACCGGCATGTGCCGGACCGGGCCGTTTACACGCTCCGGCGCGCTCGGCATCACGCCCGACTTGCTGCTTTTGGGCAAGGCGACCTCCGACATGATGTTCCCCTGCGCCTTGATGCTTTTCAGTCAGGCGGTGCGAGACAAGCTCGCTGCCGCAAGTTCCGATTTGCCCGAAGTACTTCGTCGGCGGCACGGCTACGAATTCGGCTACAAGACCATGCTCAACGTGTTACGGCATTTTGAAACGCACCGTGTCTCGGAACACGTCAGCGCCGCGGGTAAGATGATCTCCGATCTGCTCGGCGCCGGGCTGGCGATGTGTCCCTACGTGCGCGAGGTGCGCGTGTTCGGCTTGCTATTCGCCATCGAGCTTGACGACTCACGCTGGCCGCTGCGCTGGTTCCGCAAGAAGCTGAACGCGATCTATCTCTACGCAATGCTCCGGCATCCCACCTTTCCGGTGCTGGCCGGCTTCTGCCAGTACGAGCCCAATGTCTTGAAGATCACGCCGCCGCTCGACATTACGCCGGAGCAGGTTCGCGCGATGTGCGCCACGATGGTGGACGTGCTTTCGCGGCCGTTCCCGCGCCTGCTCGCCGGCGCCGTCGGCGGCATGCTTTCATCTTTCGGTTTGTGGAGAATTTTCCATGAGCACGGTAGTGCACCAGCCCAGGCCGATGAGCCTGCTGTCGGTTGATTTCGGCGACCTTTACGCCCGGCATCTGTGCCGACATTCGCAGTTCGGCATCAACGTGATCCATCTCATCGCGCTGTACGGCGTCTGGTTCGGCGTCTATGCAGCGATCTACTGGCTTGTCGGGGAATGGTGGGTGCCGACCGCACTGGCGGCGGCATATCTCGGCCTGGTTGCGCTCAACGCGCCGCTGCGGGTGGTCCTCGCCACCGCGGGCTTTCTTGCCCTGCTCGTCGGCGGCGTCGTGTGCTTGCCGAACGACCTGCCGTGGTGGACCTTGGCGGTTTACGCTGCGATGGTTCCGGCGTTTTATCAGTTGCAAAATCTGAGTCACAAGATTTACACAGATGCCGCCGACATGACCGAGTTCAATAAACGCTATCCGAAGGGACGATTGTTGTTCGTCGTGCTGCTGGTGAATGAAGTGCCTATCTTGGTCAATTATCTGCTGTTTGGCGTAAAAGATTGGCGATAATTGTCCGCTGCCTGACTACCTGCTCATCGGCCGAGGAGCCACTCGATTGCTGAAAAAAACTGCGAGAAAACCGTAGTCCGCGGGGTAGATGCTCATTTGGGTGGGGAGGTCCCCAGGGATGGTGTCTCTTCCTTCGAGGGCGCCTGCTTCCGTCCCGGTGCGATTGTCGGGCTATTTTCAATGTCAGCACTCCATGCAGTTGTTCCGCGCGGAACATTCTCTGGCTTCCGCCCCCGCCTCGCGTTCGTGACCGGTGTCCCGTCAAGGCTTGATGAGAGTCGCGAATTTTTGGAAGCTGGCCTTCGGAACCATTCCGCGAGAATTGGGGCTATAGAATCGTCACCACGGCATCGTGGGCATCTACTCGGAGATGGAACGGACGGCTCCGCAGACCGCAAGGCTTTCCCATCTTCGCCGTCGCGTTGGCCGGCGAGTTGCTTCCGATTCAGGGCGTCTACCACTTTCAATCGATACAAGAAATGGGAGACCGGATTGCAATGCTGGAGCGGATCGGCCAACTCGGGTGCCTGGTGTTGCTGCTCGCCCTGAGCGGCTGCACCGGCCTGTTCGGACGCGATGGCATTCCTGCGGATCCGCTGTTCCACAACGGCAAGCCGCGCGAATCAAAGTGCCACGCGGGGCCGCCGATCCTGACGCCGTTCTCTGAACCGCCGTTGCCTGTCAACAATCACATTGTCGAGCCAAGGTGACGAACTTTTTCTGAGTCGGCACTTGCTTTGTTCTCGCCAAATTATCATGCTAATGACGATGAGGGCCTATTCCTGAACGGCCAGAGAATCGTCGCATGTCCACTGAAAACGCCAGCGCAAGCGCTCCTGCGCCAACGCATCAGCAATACGTTCCCGACAACGTGTCGATGCCGGAATTCACCTGGTCCGCGGTGCTCGTCGGTGCCGTGCTCGGCATCATCTTCGGCGCATCGTCGTTGTACCTCGTACTAAAAGTCGGCATGACGGTGTCCGCATCGATCCCGGTCGCCGTCCTCTCGATTACGCTCTTTCGCTGGCTCGCCACCACCTTCGGCATTCGCCGGGCCACCATCCTCGAAAACAATATCGTGCAGACCACCGGCTCCGCCGGCGAATCGATCGCCTTCGGCGTCGGCGTCACCATGCCCGCCCTGCTGTTGCTCGGCTTCGAAATGGACGTCACGCGCGTCATGACCGTCGCGGTCCTTGGCGGCTTGCTCGGCATCATCATGATGATTCCGCTCCGGCGGGCGTTCATCGTCAAGCAGCATGGATTGCTGACCTATCCGGAAGGGACCGCGTGTGCCGAGGTGCTCGTCGCCGGCGAAAAAGGCGGGGCCACCGCACGCATGGTCTTCCTCGGCTTCGGCATCGCGGGCATCCACAAGCTGCTAACCGCGGCATGCAAGCTCTGGACCGGCGAGCCAGCGGTCAACCTCTATGGGCCTGATGCAAATGGCAAAGTTCAGGGCCTGCGCGGCGCGGCGCTCGGCGGCGAGTTGTCACCCGAACTTCTGGGCGTCGGCTATATCATTGGACCGAAGGTGTCGTGCCTGATGATCGCCGGCGCGATTCTGTCGTACTTCGTGCTGGGGCCGTTCATCGTCACGATCGGCGACCAGCTCAATGTGCCCGTGTCGCCGGCGACCAAGCTGATCAAGGACATGAGCCCGAGCGACCTGAAGTCGGCGTATCTCCGCTACATCGGCGCCGGCGCGGTCGCGGCGGGCGGTATCATCAGCATGTGCCGGGCGCTGCCGTTGATCTTCTCGTCAATCGTGTCCGGCTTGCGTGACCTGACCGCGAAGGGTGATGGCACGGTCAAGACGACGAAGCGCACCGATCGCGATCTGCCGATGTTCGTGGTCCTGCTTGGTTGCCTGGGCCTGATTGCGGTCTTGATGGCAGTTCCGCAACTCGGCCTCGGATTCAGCTTCGGCGGCTTGATCGGCGCGGTCATGATTCTCGTCTTCGGCTTCCTGTTCGTCACGGTGTCATCGCGCTTGACCGGCGAAATCGGCTCATCGTCCAATCCGATCTCCGGCATGACGATTGCCACGCTGCTCTTGACCTGCGGCATCTTCTACGTGCTCGGTCGCACCGGCCCGGACGCGATGCTGATGGTGTTGACCATCGCCGCCGTCGTGTGCATCGCGTCCTCCAACGGCGGCACGACGTCACAGGATCTCAAGACGGGCTTCCTCGTCGGCGCCACGCCGCGCGATCAGCAGCTCGCGATTCTGGTCGGCGCGCTGACGTCGGCACTCGTCATCGGCGGGACGATGCTCGCGCTCGACATGGTTGGCACGCACTACACCAACAAGGACCTGCCGACGCAAAAGCTCACGATTCCGCCCGACGCACCGAAGCAGAAAGCCGGCCGGCCACACGAAGATGACAGCAAGGAATATTTTGTCGTCCATGTCCGCAAGGACGAATACAAGGCCGATGCAGCAAAGAAAATCGAGGCGGTACCGGCGGGTCGTTATCTCGTCGATGCCGACGGCAAGGCACAGTATTTCACCGACACGCCGATCAAGCGCAAGTACGACACGATGGACAACAACGAGCCCGCGCCGAAGGGGTTCTCGGCGCCGCAGCCGGAGCTGTTCCAGTCGATCATCGAAGGCATCCTCGGCGGCACGCTCGAATGGGGCCTGTTCATCGTCGGCGTATTGATCGCGATTGCCCTGGAACTGGCCGGCGTGCGTGCTCTGCCCTTCGCGGTCGGCATGTATTTGCCGATCAGCTCATCAACGCCGATCTTCGTCGGCGGCATGATCCGCTGGCTCAGCGACAAGATCCGCGGCGTGTCGAGCTCCGATGTCGAAACTGAAACCAGCCCCGGCGTCCTCCTCTCCAGCGGCTACATCGCCGGCGGCACGCTCTGCGGCCTGATCGTCGCCTTCTTCGCCTTTTTGCCCGATGTGTTCAATCGCGCGATCGATCTCGGCCGGCACATGTGGGGCGAACATCTCGACGAACACGCCGCTTCGAAGATCCTGTCGCTGCTGGTCTTCATCGCCCTCGGCGCGTTCCTCTTTGTCATCGGCCTGCAGAAGTCGCCGAAGCTAACCGAGGACGCGCCGCCATCAACTACTCCTCCGCCTGTCGAGCAACCCGACACTCGCATCAAGGCGGACTGATTCGAATCATCGTCGTGCAACATCAAGGAGATCTCGCATGAAACGCTTTCTTTGCCTCCTACCACTCGCGCTAGTGATCATCATGATGCAATCCAACGACATCCGGTCCGATGAAGGCCTGTGGCTGTTCAACAATCCTCCCAAGGAACACCTCAAAAAGAAGTATAACTTCGACGCTCCGCAAACCTGGTACGACCATCTCCAGCGTTCCTCGGTCCGCTTCAACACTGGCGGCTCCGGCTCGTTCGTCTCCGCCGACGGTCTGGTCATGACCAACCATCACGTGGGCCTCACCGCCTTGCAACGCCTGACCGGCGTCACCAACAAGAACATCAAAGACCCGTCCAAGAAGGTCGATTACGCCCAGGACGGCTTCTATGCCCGCACGCTTGAAGAGGAGTTCAAGTCGGTCGATGAGGAACTCAATGTCCTCGTAGAGATCACCGATGTCACCGCTCGCGTCAAGGGGGCCGTCACCAAGGAGATGACCCCCGAACAGGCATTCGAGGCACGCCGCGGCGTCATCGCCAAGATCGAGGCGGAGGCGACTCAGGGCAAAGAGTATCGCGGCGACGTGGTCACGCTTTACCAGGGCGGCCAGTATCACCTCTACAAGTACAAGCGCTACACCGATGTCCGCCTGGTCATGGCGCCCGAGCAACGCATCGCGTTCTTCGGCGGCGACCCGGCCAACTTCGCCTATCCGCGCTACGACCTCGATATGTGCTTCTTCCGCGTGTACGAGAACGGCAAGCCCGCCAAGATCGAACATTACCTCAAGTGGAGCAAAGACGGCGTCTCCGACAACGAGCTCGTCTTCGTCTCCGGCCATCCCGGCCACACCGATCGGCTCAACACCGTTGCCGACCTCGAATACAACCGCGATGTTCGCTACCCCAACGCCCTGCAACGCCTCATGCGGCTTGAAGTCCTTTACTCCATCTACAGCATGCGCAGCGCCGATCACGAGCGCAAGGCGAAGGACGCGTACTTCGGCGTCGCCAATAGCCGCAAGGCGTATTACTGGGGCCAGCAAGGATTGCAGGATGCCCAGATCATGAACAAGAAGAAGAAGCAAGAAAAGGCGATTCTCGACGCGCTCGCCAAGAATCCCGACCTGAAGGACCTGGCCAGCGCCTGGAAGACGGTCGCCGAGATCCAGAAGATCCGCGCCGCCAATGCCAAGCGCTACAACATGCTCGAAGGCGCCCAGGGCTTCAACTCGCCGCTGTTCGGGTATGCTCGGACCATCGTCCGCGGCGCGGAAGAGTTGACGAAGCCGAACGAAAAACGCCTGGCCGAGTTCGGCGATGCGGGCCAAGAGACGCTGAAGATCAAGCTCTACTCGCCCCGCACGTTCGACAAGGATTTCGAAGTCACCAAGCTGTCCGACTCGCTCAGCTTCCTCTGCGAGATCCTCGGTTACAAGGACCCGCTCGTGCAAAAAGTCCTTGCCGGCAAGTCTCCGAGCGTTCGCGCCTTCGAACTCATCGACGGCAGCAAGATGCAGGACCCGAAGTTTCGCAAGGAGCTTTACGAGGGGGGCAAGGCGGCGGTCGATGCGTCGAAGGACCCGCTGATCCAACTCGCCAAGCTGGTCGATCCCGAGGCTCGCAAGGTGCGCAAGATCCTCGAGTCGAAATACGCGGAGCCAAACGAGCAGGCGTATGACAAGATCGCCCAGGCCAAGTTCGCCATCGAAGGGGCGAGCACCTACCCCGATGCCACCTTCACGCTGCGACTGTCGTTCGGCCCGGTGAAAGGCTACGTCGAGGATGGCAAGAAGATCCCGTACCAGACGACGTTCGAAGGGCTGTATGAAACGGTCGAGCGCGATAAGAACCGTCCGCCGTTCGATGTGCCGCAGCGCTGGCTGGACAAGAAGGCGAAGTTGAACCTCAAGACGCCGTTCAACTTCGTCTGCACCGCCGACATCATCGGCGGCAACTCGGGCAGCCCCGTCGTCAATCGCGCCGGCGAAGTCGTCGGCCTGATCTTCGACGGCAACATCCAGTCGCTGGTGTGGGACTTCGTCTACACCGAGGAGCAAGCCCGCGCCGTCGCCGTCTGCTCGCAGGCGATCCCCGAAGCGCTGCGTGCCATCTACGACGCGTCCGATCTGGCAAATGAGATCGTCAGCGGGCAACGCAAGTAGCTACGACCGAATCGTGAACGAGCTGCGACCGTCAGGGAGCGATCCCTGATGGTGGCGGCTCGCTTATTTTCCACACTGCGCCCGCCAACGCAGCCAGTGATCCACCAGCACCAGCGCCATCATTGCCTCTCCCATCGGCACAAACCTCGGCAACAGGCACGGATCATGGCGACCCTTCGTCGCAACCGTCGTTGGTTCGCCGCTGGTCGTCACCGTTTTCTGCGGCTGCGGCAGACTGCTTGTCGGTTTCAGCGCGACCCGGCAGACAATGGCTTCGCCGCTCGAGATACCGCCGAGCATCCCGCCGTGGCGATTCGTCTCGGTGCCGATACCTCGCTCCCCCTTCGGAATGAAAAGGTCATTGTTCTCGCTGCCGCGCATCGTGGCGACGGCGAAGCCGGCGCCGTACTCGAACCCGGTGACTGCCGGCAGCGAAAGAAGGGCCTTTGCGAGGTCCGCCTTCAACTTGTCGAACACCGGTTCGCCAAGCCCCGCCGGGACGCCGGTCGCCACGAGTTCGCTGACGCCGCCGATCGAGTCCATGTCCTTGCGGACCGCTTCGATCAACGATTTCATCTCGGCCGCCTTGGCCGCATCGGGACAGCGAACCTCATTCGCTTCGACCTGCACCAGCGTGACGGCCGTGGGGTCGCCGACATCGGCGATGATCGGGCCAACTTGCTTGACGTAGCCGATGATGCGCATGCCTGCCTGGGAGAGAAGCTTCTTGGCGATGGCGCCGGCAGCCACTCGGCAGACCGTCTCGCGGGCGCTTGAGCGGCCGCCGCCGCGATAGTCGCGGAAGCCGTACTTGGCATCGAAGGTGAAGTCGGCATGCCCGGGGCGGTACTTGTCCTTGATGTCGCCGTAGTCGTGGCTGCGCTGGTCGTTGTTGCGAAAGACGATGCCGATGGAGGTGCCATCGGTCTTGCCGTCGAAGACCCCGGCCCAGATTTCGGGGAGATCCTCCTCTTTGCGCTGCGTGACGATGCTCGATTGACCCGGACGGCGACGGTTCAGGTCGGGGAGGAGATCGTCGACACTCAGGGGCAAACCGGGGGGGCAGCCATCGATGATGCAAAGGTAACCTGGACCATGGCTGACGCCGGCAGTGGTGACGCGGAACAGTTGGCCGAAGGTATTGCCTGCCATGCAGCTTGCTCTTTTTATTCGTAGGTCAGGCTTTCCAGCCTGACGACACAACCTGTCAGCCTGGAAAGGCTGACCTACGTGAGAAGTCGTGCCGCGTTTACCGCGACAGCCATCGGAAAAACCGGCGTCCGCGGCGAAATCAGGCCCGATTCGATAGCGTATCATGATATTCTAGCGTGTGACGAAATATCACGCGAGTGGAGACCCGTATGGTGCGCATGATCGTGCCGATGCTGCTCATCGGAGTGATTGTTTGTTTGTCGCATGCCCAGGATGAAGCCAAGAAGAAGGCGCCGCTCCGCTACGGCTACGATGTCGACGAATCAACCTACCCGCAGAAGACGCCGGCCGAGGCGATGGGTTCGATCGTCAAGGCGCTCGATCGCCTCAAGGTCGATTACCTGCTGGCCCAAATGGCCGACCCGCTCTATGTCGATTACTGGGTCGATCAGTACAAAAAGGAGATTAGCGAAGGCAAGGAACAGGGTCGCCGAATCCTCGCCTTCGAACGCCTGGCGCGAGAGACGGCGAACTACTACCTGAATGATCCGCTGCTCGTCCGCGATCTGCACGTGTTCGCCAAGGAGGCGAAGTGGGAAGAGAAGGAAGACCTCGCGATCGGCACCGTTGAGTCGATCCCTGCCCGCAAGGTCTTTCTGCGCAAGCTCGGCGAACGCTGGTTCATCGAGAACAAACAACAATAAAGATTTGCCACAGAGATCACAGAGGGCACAGAGAGTAAAATGCCAGAATCTTGATCTCTTTCCGAATCCGCTCCTGTCAAACTCTCTGTGATCTCTGTGGCTAAATTGGAACGAAAAATGCTTGAAATCATCGACCTGCGTAGCGATACCGTCACCCGTCCGACGACCGGAATGCGTGCCGCGATGGCTGCCGCCGAGGTGGGGGACGATGTCTTCGGCGACGATCCGACCGTGCGCCGCCTGGAAGATCGCGTTGCCGACCTGCTCGGCAAGGAAGCGGCAATCTACGTGCCGAGCGGGACGATGTCGAACCAGATCGCGCTGAATGTCCACCTGCTGCCGGGCGACGAGGTCCTCTGCGACAGCAATTGCCACATCTACAACTACGAAGCCGGCGGCCCCGCAATCCTCTCCGGCGTCACCTGCCGCACCATCGATGGCGAGTTCGGCATCCTTGATCTGTGCGACCTCGAGGACAAAATCCGCAATCCCGATGACGTGCATCTCGTGCGCACGCGCATGGTCGCCCTCGAGAACACGCACAACCGTGGCGGCGGGCGTATCTATCCGATCGAAAAGATCGAGGCCATCAGCCAGTGGGCTCGCAAGAATGGCCTGATCATGCACCTCGACGGCGCCCGCTTGTGGAACGCGATGGTCGCCACCGGCATATCAGCGCGCGAGTGGGGCAAGCATTTCGACACGGTCTCCGTCTGCTTCTCGAAAGGCCTCGGCGCCCCGGTAGGCTCCGCGCTGGCCGGGCCGAAGGCGGTCATCACGAAGGCACGCCGAACGCGCAAGCTCTTCGGCGGCGGCATGCGTCAGGCCGGCATCATCGCAGCTGCGTGTATCTACGCGATCGATCACAATATCGAGCGCATGGCGGACGATCATCGCAACGCCCAGGTCATTGCCCAGGCCATCGCCGACACGCCGGGCCTGACGCTGGAGCCGACGGAAGTGGACACGAACCTCGTCTGGTTCCGTATCGATCCCGCCGTCGCCACCGCGAAGGACATCGCGGCCCGACTCAAGCAGCATGGCATCCTCGTCCACGCTGCCGGCACGCAGAAGATTCGCGCGTGCACGCATCTGGATGTGTCGAAGGCGCACGCCGAACGCGTGGCGGAGACGATTCGCAAATTGGTGGGACAGCCAGTGAAAGTGGTTGCGAATTAGTAATGAAGGAATCTCTTTGGACAACGAAGTACAGGCGTTAAACTGGCGCTTTTGAGGAAATCCAATGCGACGGACACGCTTCGGTTTCACGCTCGTTGAACTACTCGTTGTCATAGCCATCATCGCGATCTTGATCGCGCTGCTCGTGCCTGCGGTGCAAAAAGTGCGCGAGACTGCGGCGCGAGCGCAGTGCACCAACAATCTCAAGCAAATCGGACTGGCGCTGCAAAACTATCACGACACCAAGAAAGCCTTTCCCGCCGGATACGTTTCCGAAGTTGATTCCGCCAACAACGACACCGGCCCAGGATGGGGCTGGGGCGTCGCAATCCTGCCACAGCTCGAACAGCAGAATCTGCTCGCATCGATCGTGCAATCGCAACCGATCGAGGCAAGCGTCAACAGCGGCGCACGCCTTCAATCGCTGGCCGTATTCCGCTGCCCATCCGACAACGCTCCTCAAATCTGGACTGCGTCTCAGTATGACGCGCTTGGTACACCCACAAAAGCGATCTGCGACGTTGCCTCTGCGAATTACCTCGGCGTGTACGGCGTCGGCGAACCAGGTGTGGATGGCGACGGCATCTTCTTTCGAAACAGCAGCATTCGCATCCTCGACATCACCGATGGCTCAAGCCAGACTCTCATGGTCGGCGAACGCGCATTCGCACTGGCGCCCGCGACCTGGACAGGCGCAGTCACCAACGCAGAGATTTATCCAGACAATAGCTCCAACATGGTCTTGGCACACACCGGCGAAAG
>DASRSQ010000861.1:0-5206 GCA_035656475.1 Gemmataceae bacterium
TCGGCGACGATCAGCGTTTGCGCGTTGTGAATGCGAACGTAGGTGGGCCGATTGTTCGGCGGATCGAGCGAACGCAGGTTGTTCGGAACGCCGAACGAGAAGCGGGCGAGCTGATTGAACCACGGGTGGACGTCTTCCATCTTGTAGTAGACTTGCCCATCGATTCCCTTGCCCACCGCCTTCAGCTTGAGGGCCGTCTTCAGGTCCTTTTCGTTGATGAGGTCCTTGAAATGGATGACCGTGTAGCGCCACGGCACCGTGACGCGTTCGGCGCAGATCAGGTCGTCGATGGCGAGTAGGGAAAAGCCAAGCTGCCGCTTCAGGGCCTCGTCGTTGAGCGCGCCCTTGGTGTCGAAGACCGCAGCGCGCAGGCTGCTGGTCGTGTCAAACAGCTCCTTGAAGTAGGCGTGGAAAACGTGTTCCGTATCGTTCGGCAGCAGATTGGACAGCTTCACGCGCTCGGCATCGCTGAGGGCGACCGCCACGACGTCCACTGGCGTGTTGTCGATGACCGGCGTCGGCCCCTTTTTGTCCTTGGGATCCTGTACGATGGGGCCGGGATTGGCCGGCCCGGGATTGTTGGCCTTGTTCTGTTGCCGGCTGCCGCTCAGCACCGTGAAGGCGGCGATGACCAGGATCACCACGCCGACGCCCGCGAGGGCCAGGCCAATCGTCAGCTTTTTCTTTTTCTTGGCAGCGGCCTCGTCGTCCTCATCATCGTCGTCATCTTCGTCTTCGGCCTTCTTGGATGCTGCCTTGGCCATGCCATTGGTATTGGCCTTGCCATTCTTGCCCTTGGGCGCTTCCTCGTCCTCCTCGTCGTCCACCTCCAGCTTGGGGCGTTTGCCGGGAGGTTTGGCGGCGGTCGTGGAAGTTGATTTCTTGGTGGAGACCTTCGTGTTCTTCTTCGCCGGTTCCTCCTCGGCCTCGACTTCATCGATGTCTTCGTCGACGGGCTTCTTGGCGATGAACTTGTCCTTGCACTTGGTGCATTCGACCTTCTTGCCAATCAAGGTTTCCTTGACCGTGATCATCGCTTCGCAGCTGGGGCATTGCTGTTTGAACGTCGTGCTGACCGCCATCGGTGAACTCCAGGACATGAAGGGCCGGCCTGAATGAAAGGCAATTCGGCAGCGTCATCATAACCGAAAAGGGGAGGGCAAGGCAAATACTATTTGGGCTCGACGATAAACGTTTCTCCCGCCCGAACTATGAGCGGCGTCGGCAGTTCCACCCAGCCATCCGCGCCGACAACCGCCGACGCTAACAAGCCAAGCCGGACGCCCGTGGCCGAATCGAACTTGTACACCTGCACCGGTCGGCCGCTCTCGACGCCGTCCAAATGGAAGCGCGGAATGATCCGGTCGTCCGCGAAGGAAAACGTGAAGTGCGGATCCTGATACAGCGGCAACATGCTCACTCCTTCGGCGCTTCCGATGGCGGCGGCGTCAGCGCGGCGAGCGCCTCCTTCTGCTCCGCCAGCATGTTGGTCAGCACCGTGATCAGCACCTCCAGCGCCTCCTTTTCGCTCAGTCCCGAGAAGTCGCGGAAATCCTTGCAGATCCCCTCCAGGGCAAACCAAAGTTGGCCGCGAGGTTGCATGGTCCTCTCCTCTTTTCGCGTGGCGTTTGGCCGGGTATCGGGTATGCTACCATCATCGGCCCAAGCCTACCACACGCAGAACTCCCGCGATGCCAAACCTACGCTTTCCCGCTGCCGCGGCTTTGCTGTTCCTGGCAACATCGTTCGCCGCCGGCCAGACGCCGATCAGCTTCCGCAACGAAGTGATAGCGGTCCTGTCGCGCGCCGGCTGCAACCAGGGCATCTGCCACGGCAACCTCAACGGCCGCGGCGGCTTCAAGCTCTCGCTGCGCGGCCAGGATGACGCCTTCGACCACGATGCCCTCACGCGCGGCCTGTTCGGCCGGCGCGCCAATCCGCAACAACCCGAAACGAGCCTGTTCCTTCTGAAGGCGACCGGCCAGGTCGCCCACGAAGGCGGCCCGCGCTTCAGCGTCGACAGCCACGAATATCGCATCCTGCGCGACTGGATCGCGCAGGGGGTGAAGAGCGATGCGCCGCGCACGCCGAGGCTGACGCGCCTGAGCGTGTCGCCGAGCGAGCTGTACCTGGTCCAGCCGAAGAATGAAGTCACGATCCGGGCGACCGCGACGTTCTCCGATGGCTCGACGAAGGATGTCTCTTCGCTGGCGGTCTTCGAATCGACCAATGCCAAGATCGAGGTCACGCGCGATGGCCGCGTGCAGAGCGCCGAGCCCGGGCAGACGACGGTCATTGTGCGTTACCTGCATCTGCAGCAGGCGGCGCTGCTCGATTTTGTCGCCGCCCGCCCCGATTTCGCCTGGCAGAATCCGCGTGCCAATAACTACATCGACACGCACATCGATGCCCGGTTGCGGAAGCTGCGCATCAATCCATCGGAGCTGTGCTCGGACAGCGAGTTCCAGCGCCGCGCGTATCTCGACCTCACTGGCCTGCTGCCGACGCCGGCGGAAGCGCGGGCGTTTCGCAGCGACAGCCGGCCCGACAAGCGTGCCCGGCTCATCGACGCGCTGCTCGAGCGGCCCGAGTTTGCTGACACCTGGGCCATCAAGTGGGCCGACTTGCTCAAGGTCGAGGAGAAGCAACTCGACAAGACCGGCGTCAAGGTCTTCCATGCGTGGATCCGCAAGAACATCGCCGACAACGCGCCGCTCAACGAGTTCGCGCGCGAACTGGTCGCAAGCCGGGGCAGCACCTACAAGCAACCGCCCGCCAACTACTATCGCGCGCTGCGCGATCCGCAGACGCGCTCCGAGGCGTTCGCCCAGGTTTTCCTCGGCATTCGCATGATGTGCGCGAAGTGCCACAATCACCCGTACAACCAGCTCACGCAGAATGACTATCATCAGCTCGCCGCATTCTTTCCACGCGTGGATTACAAGATCGTCGACAACAAGCGCAAGGACAAACTCGATAGCCATGAGTTCGTCGGCGAACAGCTCGTGTTCATGAACGACAAGGGAGAGGTCAAGCATCCGGTCTCGGGCGAGGTGCTGACGCCACGCTTTCTCGGCGGCGCGATGCTGAAGCTGACGCCACGCGACGATCGCCTGATCCTGCTGTCGGAGTGGCTGGCGAGTAAGCAGAATCCCTATTTCGCGCGGACGCAGGCCAATCGCATCTGGGCCTATGTCATGGGCCGGGGCATCGTCGATCCGGAAGACGATTTCCGCCAGTCGAATCCGCCCGTCAACGGCCCGCTGCTGGACGCGCTTGCCCGCGACTTCGCCGAGCATGACTTCGACCAGAAGCATCTGATTCGCACGATCATGAACTCACGCGCCTATCAGGTGTCGGCCACCCCGAACGACACGAACCGCGACGACGATTTGAACTTCTCGCACACGCTGGTCCGCTCGCTGCCGGCCGAGGCGCTGCTGGACGGGATCGCGCAAGTGACGGGCGTCCCGCTCGAGTTCGATGGCTATCCCGCGGGCACGCGCGCGGCCCAGGTCCCATCGCTGCCGAGCCCGCGCCGCCGCGAGACCGTGGACCTTGGCGTCAAGTTCCTGCGCCAGTTCGGCAAGCCCGAACGGCTGCTGACGTGCGCCTGCGAACGCTCCGATAACACGACGCTGGCCCAGGCACTGCAGTTGATGACGGGGCCGTTGCTGACGAAGGCGATCGAAGCTCCGGAAAATCGCGTCGGCAAGCTGATGAAGGCGGGGAAATCGAGCAGCGAAATCGTCGAGGAGCTTTTCCTCGCCGCCCTGTGCCGGTCGCCGAGCGACCGCGAACGCTCCGCCATTCTGTCGCGCATCGAGGCGGCGCCTGACCGGCGCACGGCGATGGAAGACGTCCTGGCGGGGCTGCTCAATAGCAAGGAGTTCTTGTTGCGAAAATGATCGCAAACCACCACCGCGAAGAATTAGCGAAGAATTCGTATAATTCGCCAAGTCTCCTTGACGCGCAGCTGCTGCGTACTGCATGATAGGAGTAACGGATTGCTCGCCCATTTATCATGAGATCGCCACGATGCCAACTTCCGCAGAGTCCATCCGCCAGGCGGCAGCCTTGCCCCTTCGCAATGGACGCGTCTGTCTCATCACCTCACGCAACGGCAAACGCTGGGTCATTCCCAAGGGCTGGATCGAGCCCGGCCAAACCGCGGGCGAATGTGCCTTGCAAGAAGCATGGGAAGAGGCGGGCCTCACCGGCGCCCTTGAACGCGAACCAATCGGTAGCTATCTCTACGAAAAAGAAGGCCAGACTTACCACGTCACCGTCTTCGTGATGAAGGTAACCAGCGTGGCGCAGGACTGGCCCGAACGCAGCTTCCGCGAACGAAGCTGGGTCGGCCCCACCGGTTTCTTCGACCGCATCGAAGACGCCGGCCTCCTCGACATCGTCCGCCTCACCGTGCTGCAAAACGCCGAAGAGCACGTCTCAGCATAGCCAAGGTAAAAGGAAAAAGGCAAAAGTATCAGCCTCGTTCCCAAACTCCGTTTGGGAACGCGCCTGTTACTTTAGCCTTTTTCCTTTTTACTTTTGCCTTTGCCTTGGCTACTTGCTTCGCCAGAATGACATCGCGATATGCATGATGCTCCAGTACGGGAACCATGTTCGCGACATCAGGTCACAAAGCAAACCGGTGCGCTGCCAGACATGCGTGCGCAGCGCGAACAGGCATAGTGCCAGCGCGGTGACGCCGAGGTGCAGCGTCAGGAAACCGGTCGGCGAAGTGCGGAGCCAGGACCAGGGACCGGTGGCGATGGCTTCGCGCTCGCCCAGTCGGCGATAGGTGCATACCAGCCACGTGGAGCCGTGCACGAGGATGACCAAATTGGCGCCGATGGAGCCGAACATTGAGCCGATGAGCAGGATGATGCTGATGCCCGCGTACACCGCGAGTAACGGCCGATAGACGATGACCGCCTCCGCAACGCTGCCATACACGCGCTGAGCGCAGCGAATCGTGCGTCCAACGGCGACCACGGCGCCGGCCACGAGAGCGGTCCAGCCCGCGACCAACCATGTCGTTGGCAGTTCGACCAGCATTGCCGAGCGGCCGAGGAAGTGGCCGCGCAGGAGATGGAATCCCGCCAGCGTTGCGATCAGCAGCAGCGACATGCCCCAACACAGCGACGGCAGAAATCGGTCGGCCTCGGCGTCGTTCGCCAGTTCGCCGGACTGCCGAAACAGC
>DASRSQ010000862.1:0-11211 GCA_035656475.1 Gemmataceae bacterium
GGTTTAGCGCTCCACACGTCACGCAATGGCGCGACGTTGACGCAGGCGATCTTCCGCGCTAAACCGCCGAGCGGACGATAGTGACGCTTGCCTTGCAACCAGGCAAAAATGGGTGGGGCATTCCAATTAATTGGAATTTGCTAATTGTCAATTCCCAGCCTGCTCGAACGCGATGACGATGCCGGTGACATTATCGCGCGAGCCGTGTTCGAGCGCGGCGCGAACCAAAAACTCGATCCACTCTTGCGGGTCCGGATGCAGGCGCGGACCGACGCGCAGCTCGTCATCGGTGACGTGATTGGTCAATCCGTCCGTCGCCAGCAGCAACCGATCGCCCGGCAATGGCGCGAAGGGATGCACCTCGGCGGCGGATTGCAGATCGGTGCAGCCGAGGAACTTGTGCAGCACATGCTGGTACGGACTGTAGCGTGCCTCGGCGGCCGATAACGCGCCGCTGGCCACCAGCGCCTGGGCCACCGAATGGTCCACTGTCAACTGATGCACGTCATAGCCGCGAATGAGGTACGCCCGGCTATCGCCGAGATTCGAAATATAGACCTGGCCATTGATGTAGAGCGCGACCACTGCCGTCGTGCCCATGCGCCGCCCTTCCGGCTGGCTGCGGCCCGAATCGACAATGGCGTCGTTCGCATCATACATGGCCCGCAGGACCGCTTCTTCCGGCGTATCTTGCATCGCCAGGCGAGCGTGAACCACGCGCGGAATGATCTCGACCGCCATGCTGCTGGCGATTTCGCCGCGATCTTGTCCTCCCATGCCATCCGCGACGACGAACAGACGCTGTCTCATGTCGACGATGAAGCTGTCTTCGTTGTTGGAGCGTACGCCCTGGGCACTGTAGCTGCCCACGCGCAGCACAAGTTCGGTCATCTGAGCGACTCCGGTACCGACCTGGCGAACCATCTGAAGCGATGTCATATTTCCCCTGAGCGGGTTGGAGCATTGTATGCCGACTTGTACCGATTCGCCAGCACCGCGCGGTGCAGCAGCGTCCCCATAAACATGCACTCATTTTTCACAATAAACAAGCAGAATACAGCGATTGCATCAAATCTCCCATGCCTGGCGTGCGGCACACGAGAGGTGCGGGGTTTGCGAGGACCGGCGAATCCGCTGAACCTGGGTGTATCCTTACGCTGGAATATCTTGGTTGGCATTCCACTTGCACCGCAAATGTACGTCACTGAACAAACAAACGGAGTGAAGCCATGACCATGCAACTGACGAGCACCGCCTTCGCCAATGGACAGCCGATTCCGCAGCGTTTTACGCGGGATGGCGAAGATGTGTCACCGCCGCTCAGGTGGGCGAATCCGCCCAGTCAGACCAGGAGCTTCGCCCTGGTCTGCGATGACCCGGACGCTCCGCGTGGCACCTGGGTCCACTGGGTCCGCTTCAACATTTCCGCTGATACCCACCAGTTTGCTGAGGGAGAAGCTGCTGACGGCGTCGGCGAAGGCACGAATGATTTCGGCAACCTCGGCTATGGCGGTCCGGCGCCGCCAAAGGGCAAGCCGCATCGCTATTTCTTCAAGCTCTACGCTCTGGACACCACGCTTGACCTGGCCGACGGCTCGACCAAGGCCGAGGTCCTGGCGGCTTGCAAGGGGCACATTCTGGCCGAAGCGGAGTTGATGGGCAAATATCAGCGCTGAGCTGGCTACAATGACGTAAATCGCTCGATCCACTCCAAACCAAGCGAGTAAACCGATGTCCGAGCCCTTCGACAACTCCTCGATAGCCCAGGTCCGGATGCAATTGCGTGCGATCGCACAGCTTCTGCGTGCGGCCCGCCGGCTGGAGCCCGACGCCAAGGCGGCACTGGCCGATCTCATCGATGAATTGAGCCGAACGCTGGAAACGCCGGACGTGCCCAGCGCGGAGATCGCCCGACTCACCGAATGCACCGCTCATCTCGTGAAGGCAGTGCAGGAACAGCACGAACCCAGCGTGCTCGAAGCGGCCCGCGGACGGCTCGATCATGCCGTCGTCGCCGTCGAGACCGAGGCGCCCGGGCTGGCAAGCGTGACGCGCCGTCTGGCCGAGATGCTTTCGAATATCGGGATCTGATCCCGCTCAATTACCGCGCAAATGGACGCTACGAGCAATTCGATCGAGGTCGCGCAAGGCATTGGTGTCTCCGGGCAGCATGCGGGCGGTGATCGTCGCACCCTGGTTGCCCTGGCGGATCGTGTAGTACTGCAGCAATACGCGATGCTTGGCGACATCGGCCTCGAAGGCGAACATTTCCAGGCCGCTGCTGACCGTTTGCAACTTCTCCTCGCGATAAACTTTGGCCTGCTGCTTCCCGAGCCATTGCTGGATGTCCTGGCGGAACTGGGCCCCGGTGGGGGTCGCATTGGCCGGCGAGAAAGTAAGCAGGATGCCGCTGCCGCGAGCCTCGTCGACGCCGACCTGCTTGTCATTGACGCCGGCAATGCGCCAGTTGCGTGGATAGAGGAAATTGGCGTTGGGATGCTCGAACAGGAGCAGCGTGTTGTCGGCGTTCGGCTCCAGCGTCAGGCCGCGTAGGGCTTCGTCGTCCACCAGCTTGCTGTGCGGTAGTCGGTCGCGTGTCATGACAAAAGTCCCCTCGATCTTGCCGGTCTTTTTGCCGTTGCGATCAAGCAGGTGATGGGTGCCCTTGACGTAGAGATAAGTCAGAAAACCCGCATCGAGATCGACGTAGTAGGAGCCATTGATCTCGTGCAAGGCGTTGCCGTCTTCGCCGAGGCCGGTGACGTTGCCTTCGAAGCGGACGTGGGCATTGCGCCGGCCGAGCAGCGTGGTAATCTTTTCAAACGTGCACTTGAAGTCCGCCTTGTCGATCTTGTCGAGATCGGTCAATTCCTGGATCGCCATGTTCGTCGCTGACCAGCTCGCCCCGACGGCGACCGGCTGGGCGGGGAACAATCCCGCCAGCGCCGGTGCGAAGACATCCGTCCGCACCAACTCGATCTCGCCCCACGTCAACGCCACCTTCGGGCTGAACGGTACCTCATACTGGTTGTGCCGCAGGATCACGAGTTGCTGGGCCGCGGGGCGAAGCTTGCTGCGCTGCGATTCGGTGCCGACCTTGCGCTCGAACTCAAGCTCGTGGTAGTTGCGGATCGTACGTTCCTTGCCGTTGGACTTGGCGAGAATGCGTTCGTCGTACTTGATCGTGCTCTTGCCCTCGATCTTGATCTGCTTGGCGGCCCCGTCCTTGGTCGCGGGAATCGTGAGGTTGCCGACGATGTCAACCTGGCAACTGACGTAATAGCGGGCGTCCGGAGCGAAGGATTCGCCGATCCGCACCGCCTGGGCGGGCACTGGCGATGCGATTGCAAGGATCAAAAGCGCTGCCCATGCCAATGGATTTCGCATGCTCGTCCTCCCGGTAGGTGTGCCGTCATTGGAGGGCACGCTCGATTCTAGCGCATTCCGGGGCGGGAACTGAAGTAATACGGATCGTTTCGCGTCTAGTATTTCGTGGATAGCCAAAAACCTTGCCGGTTTTGTGGATAGATAAAAGAGCACTACCATTGGTCGATTTTGGCTGCCAGTTTTGGCAACCACTTTGCAAATTGCAACACAGAAAGTGTAAATTAGTTCATCGGGCAATCGATGGTGACCGGTCAGTATCGCAAAATGCCCAACAGACGATTTCGACATAAGTCGAATCGACATAGGAAGATAACAATGTGTCGATATCGTGAAGGCGACCTCTTGACTCGCCAAATGTCCTGGCAGTGGCATAGCCTTTGCTCTCTTCCATAGTGTCGGTTGCATCGAAGAATTTCGCACGAAAAGCGAATACTCTTGCACGAAATGGTCAAGTTCGCGTTTCAAGGTTGTAGCAGGTACTGAACCTCGTGAGGTAAACAAGCGTCCAAGTTTTTGATGGATCGACCTCTGAACCGAAAACCCATTTTTCGGGTATATGGTTGTAGAGGCCAACAGCGGGAATGAACCCGCGGCGGAAAGGACCGGCGCTATGAAAACCTACAAACACCAAGCTCTGAAAGAACTCGCGGATCAGCAAGTTCGTTTCGCGCCGCCGCCCCGCCGGCTCGAGCAGCTCAAGCGTGCCGAGCAACTGTTGACCGAAATCGACCCGAAAAAAGAGTATCCGTACCAGTTCCTTTGCTACCGGGTCACCGATTTCCGCTCCGACGCGTATGCCGGTCTCTTGATCCCCGGCCTTGATGTCATTCACGACCTCGGCCTGTGGATCAACGAGCTCGCGGTTTCGCTGCCGGCGATCCCGGTCGAGGAAGTCGCGGAGCCGGTGATGACACTGGACGAGTTCAGCAAGAAGCTCAACGTCACGACAAAAACCATCAATCGCTGGCGCAAGCGAGGCTTGATCGGCATTCCGATCATGGCCAACGGCCGCCGGCAGATGGGCTTCATTGCCTCGCTGACCGATCCGTTCCTGGCGGCGAACAAGGATCGACTGGAGAAGAGCAGCAAGTTCACTCAGCTCTCGCAAAACGAGAAGGACGACATCCTTCGCCGGGCAAGTCGATTCGCTCGGCTCGGCCTCGGCAGCCTGAGTGAAGTCAGCAAACGCATCGCCCGCAAACTTGGCCGATCGCCCGAAACGGTTCGTTACACCATCAAGAATTTTGACCGCGAGCACCCGGAACAAGCCCTTTATCCGGACGTGACGGGCCCGCTGGCGGAGAGCGATAAACTTTTGATCTATAACTCCTATCGCAGGGGGATGGATGTGAATACCCTAGCCAAGAATTTCCAGCGTAACCGTTCCTCGATGTATCGCGTCCTGAGCGAAATCCGCGCCCAGCGGCTCATCGATCAGCCGAACGACTACATCTATCACACATCATTCGACGATCCGGCCATGGAGGCCACGATCCTGGCGGAGATGCCGGAGGCCGAGGCGTTCGAGGAAGCCCGCAGCAAGCTGCGTGTGCCGAAGGACGCATTGCCCGAACTGATGTCCAACTACGAAATGCCGCTCTTGACGAAGGACCAGGAACAGCACCTGTTCCGCAAGATGAACTTCCTCAAGCACAAAGCGGCGAAGCTGCTCGACGAGATCAAGCTCGAAAGCGGCCTGATCGACTACGCCAAGCTGCGTGTCGAGCTGCTCGACCAGGTTGAGGAATATCTCAAGGAGGCCAACCAGGTCAAGGAGATGCTGATCCGCTGCAACATGCGTCTGGTGACGTCAATCGCCAAGCGCCATGCCGGCCAGACCGAGAACTTCTTCGAGTTGCTCAGCGACGGCAACATGTCGCTGATGCGTGCAGTCGAAAAGTTCGACTACAGCCGCGGCAACAAGTTCAGCACGTACGCAAGCTGGGCGATCATGAAGAACTTCGCCCGCAGCATCCCGGACGAGAAGAATCGCCGCGAGCGATTTGTCACGGGCAACGAGGAGCTGTTCGACGCCGCCGAGGATCGCCGGACCGACGAGCAAGAGGTCATCGCCGCCGCCGAGCAAGCGACCGCGAAGGTCAATCGCCTGCTCGAGTACCTGGAGCCGCGCGAACGGGAGATCATCCGTCTGCGAGCGGGCCTCGACAACGGCAAGGAAGGCATGACGCTCGAGAAGATCGGCGAAAAGCTCGGCATCACGAAAGAGCGCGTTCGCCAGCTCAACGTGCGTGCGATGAAGAAGCTGCGGACGATCGTCGAGCAGCACAAGGAAGATAACTAACCGCCGCTTTTGGGCGTGCCTAAGCAGGGCCGGCTTCGCGAGAAGCCGGCCCTTTCTTTTTGCGCGTCGCCCTGGCGCGCGTCAACATGGTCCGCTCGGCGGTTTAGCCGCGATGGGTCTTGCATTTGCGTGACGCAATTGCCCAGATGTAGTGGGCTAAACCGCCGAGCGGACGATGACGACGCTCGCAGTCGCGACGCGGTCACTGAATGCGAGTGCGCGCTTCCGCCGACACAATTGCCGTTGACGGCGACTCAATCCGATGCGGCACGAATCGGCTCGTGTTCGACGTGATGACGCCGTCGTCCTCGCGGATGCCCAGACCGCAGGCGTAGCCGTTCACCATCCAGCTGCCGAGCACGATCGTGCGACCGTCGAACTTTGGCGTCTCGTGGAAGGCTTGATAGATGTTTGTCCCCGCGTAGTCCCCAGGCGTTTCCTGGATGGTCTTGCCATCCTCGAAGATCGTGATGTTCGCACCTTCGCGACCAAACATCGGTTTGCGCACGCAATGGCCCGGCATCGCTTCATGCGATGCGGGTAACAGATTCGGATGATCCGGGAATAGTTGCCACAACAGCGGCAGCAGCGCCTTGTTGCTGAGCAGCGCCTTCCACGGCGCCTCCAGCCAGCGCGTCGACGCTTTGGCAAGATGTCGGCCGAACTCCTCACGCATTAGCCATTCCCACGGATAGAGTTTGAAGATGCAACCGAGCGATCGCTCGCGCACGTCGACGAACGTGCCACGCGATGCGTTCCAGCCAAGCGATTCAATCGGCAAGTACTGCGTCGTCAGGCCCGCCTGAATCGCGGTGTCGCGCAGGTACGTTGCGGTCAGAAAGTCCTCGACGTGATCCTTCACCGACACGAACGTCACGGGGCAACCGAATTCGTCTTTCACGCGGCGCCACGCTTCGATCAGGCGTTCGTGCAGCGAGTTGAACTGGTCGGCGTCGGGCGCGACGTCTTGCAGCCAGTACCATTGCACGACGGCGGCCTCGAGCAGCGCGGTCGGCGTGTCGGCGTTGTACTCGAGCATCTTCGGCGGATTGACGCCGTCGTACGCCAGGTCGAAGCGG
Organism: Gemmataceae bacterium; assembly: GCA_035656475.1. GTDB lineage: Bacteria > Planctomycetota > Planctomycetia > Gemmatales > Gemmataceae > SIAQ01. The sequence continues at coordinate 6,769 of DASRSQ010000862.1, forward strand.
CCGACGATGGTGATCTCGTCTTCGTCCCAGCTTTTGCGGATGTAGTCCACGAACGCGGACGGGATCTCGAAGCGATCCCACAGATTATCTTCGATGATCCGCTCGATGGCTTCCAAACAGAGATCATTGAGGGCAAGCGTCGCCAGTTCGATCTGATCGATCTCGGCGAGCGTGAAGGTGTAGCACGCGGATTCGTCCCAGTACGGTGCGCCGTCGTCGAGTGTGTGAAAGGTGAGGCCGACCGATTCGACACGGCGTTGCCAATCGGACCTCGGCATCAGACGAACGCGTTGCATGGTTCAGGATCCCGAGCCGTGACTACCGCCGCTGGACCCGCTGCCGTGCGCGGTGGAACCGAACCCGCCGCGCGGGCTGGAAGACGTGCCGTGACCGCCGCCAATTGGATGGGATACGGTTGTGCCGGGATGCGGGCCTCCCACATACGTCGATCCACCCCAGATGAACCAGGGCCCCCAGCGACGGCGCACGTGATGGCGATGAACGACGCCCTTGTCGTCCTTCTCCTCGATTTGCTGCTCATGGTCGATGGCGCCGCTGCAACAACAGCACGCGCCGGCAGCGGCGATCGCGCCGAGGATGCACAGCGTCACGATGCTTGACTTGCGCGTCATCGGTGCCTCGCTCAGCGAATCGCCTGCGATACGATCATGCAAATACCGATGATGATGGCCGCGCCAAGCAGCGATGCGGCGATATTCTGTTTCTGGATGATTTCCACGTCGAGCTCGCCGGGCGTCAGCCAGTCAAACAGCTTGAAGCCGAAGATCGCCAGGCCAATGCCGACCAGGCCGAAGACGATCGTTGAGACAATGGACATGCCGAAGGTGTAAGGATCAGCCCAGACCGGCTGCGTCTGGGCAAAGACGAGCGAACCGACAACCATGCGTACTCCTTCGCATCTGTTGTTAAGTTATTCGAGCCCGATTCCTCAAGATTTGATCGGCAAGCGCAGCCCCGCGGCCAGGATGGCGACAAGGATGTGCTTGGCAAGAAACGTCGCGGTGAGGCCGAGCGCGATGTGGACCTGGAAGCACCACGCTGTCGCGAAGATGACCAGCGACGCCAGGCCGATCTGAAGCAGGCCACGCCGCACGCGTTGCATCGGCGGCTCATCGTGCATGTCGACCAGCGGCGGCACGGGAGGCGCGATGCGCGACATGACCTTTCCTCCTAAGTAGAACACAGCCTAATTTAACGCTTCCTGCAGCCAATTCAAGGCGCGAACGTCTTGACATGCATCACGGCGCCGTTCTCCCATCGCATCACGTGCAACGGCCGACGCACCTGCCGTTCGGGCGTCACGGTCATCGGCCCGGTAAGGCCGGGGAAGTCCTTGGTCCTCAGCAATTCCTCGCGCACCTTGTCCGGTGTCAGTTGATTGGCTGTCCCTTTGAACGCCTCGACCAGCATCCGGAAACCGTCGTACGCCAGGGCCGCGTTGACATCCGCATCTTTGTCGAAGGCGTCGTGATACGCCTTGATGAACGCCAAGATCTTGTCGGACGCGGGGTCGGCGTAGAACGCCGTCGCGTAGAGGACCGCCGCCTTTCCTTCCGCAACCTGATCGAACAGGCGCTGTTCGCCGTCGTTGCCTGCATAGATGAGCGTCGGCTCGTTCTGGAAGAATTCACGCCGAAACGCCTTGTGAAAGGCATTGAAATCGTTGACGCTGCCGGCGAAGAGCACCGCCTGCGGCTCAGGGGTGCGCGTCCGCCCCATCAACTCGCTCCAGTCGGCGTCCTTGCCGAAGCGCACGGTCAGAATCCCGCCGCTGTCCAGCTTTTGGTCCTTGCGCGCCTCGTGAAACGTCTTGTGGAATGCATCCACCAGCGGCGCCGATTCGGCTCGACGTTCGTCGAATACCAAAACGACCTTGTTGATCTTGACCTTCTCCGCGATCGCCTTGGCCAGGACCTCCCCTTGCTTCGCCGGCGCCATGCCCAGGTAAAAAACCTGATTGCTCGCGCCGGACACCGGCTGGCCATGGAACGTCAGGATCGGCACCTTGACGTGATCGAGGGCCATAACCTCCTTGCTCGAATAGCCGCCGAGAATTGCGATGGAGCGGTTGATCGTTTCGAGACGAACGGCCTCGGATTCGTAGGCGTTGATATCGCCCTGGGTATTGGTATGGCGAACCTGAATCGACCGGTTATTGAGCGCCTCGGTCAGCGCGGCGCCCTTGACATCGTGCAGCGCCAGGCGAATGCCGAGCTCGGCCTGATCGCCGGCCTTGTCCGGCCGCGAAAGATCGGCGACGTGACCGACCACGAGCGGCGCCGGCGTCACATTCGGATTGCAGCCGGCGAGACCCGTCAATCCAACGAGGAGAAGCATCAGACCAGAGGTGCGCATGCGATTTCCCTAAGTTGCACAAGTGCTGACACCCATTGTAGCGAATCCGAATGACCGATCATACATTAACACTCGATGGTTTTAACCCGGCCAATTACGCAGCACGGCTTGCCGGGTGCGGAGAACACTGATCATGGCGACACCCATTCCGACGCGCATTCTCGGCAAGACGGGCCGCGCGGTAACGATTTTCGGCCTCGGCGGTGAAGGAGTCCTGCGCACGTGGGGCAAAGATCGTGCCGCCGCCCGCGTGATTTCTCGCGCCCTCGATCAGGGCGTCACCTATTGCGACACCGCTCCCGCCTACGCCGGCAGCATCGACTACTATGGCGCCACCTTGCGCGAACGCCGGAAGCAAGTCTTCCTCGCATCGAAAACGCACGAGCGCACCCGCGATGGCTCGCTGCGGCTGCTCGACGACACGCTGCGCCGCCTGGGCACCGATCACCTCGATCTCTGGCAACTCCACGACCTGCGCACGTTCGACGATCTCGACATGATCTTCGGCAAAGGCGGCGCGCTCGAGGCGCTGATCATGGCCCGGGCTCAGGGACGTGTCAAGCATCTCGGCCTGACCGGTCATCACGATCCCGCGATCCTGCTTGAGGCAATGCGCCGCTTCGCGTTCGACACGGTCCTCGTCGCACTCAACGCCGCCGACGTGCATCGGTTGTCATTCATCTCGACCGTGCTCGCGGAAGCACAACGGCAAAACATGGGCGTCATCGCCATGAAGGTGTGCGCCCAGGGCCGCCTGCTCGCCCGGCTGAGCATGGCCGATTCGCTCGGCTACGTCTGGTCGCTGCCAGGCGTGAGCCTGGCGATCGTCGGCTGCGAGACGCCGGAGGAGGTGGACGAGAACGCTGATAGTGCCCGGCAATTTCAGCCGTTCGCGGCGGACAAGATGCGCGAGCTGGAGGCGCGGACAAAGCTGGAGGCGCGAGCGTTCGGGTACTTCAAGCGGGAATCCTGCTGACCTAATGGTGCGCCCATGAAAACCCGTTTGCGTGACGCTGTTGCGATAGTCATTTTCGGGATGGCGCTATCGGGTTGCTATGATCGGGTGGTGAACGGGCCGGAATCGGTCTATCAGTTCGCCTGGTGGGTCGTGCCAGCTACCATCATTGGCGCCGTGATTCTGGCGACGCTCGGCTGGTTGATCCGGAAAACGCGATTTGCGAGGCTGGGCGTCAGGTGTTTGATTGTGGCGCCCCTGCTGGTCGCCGTGGTCGCCCCAGCGATGTACTCCGATCGCGTGGTGATCGACGATGAGCACTTTATAGCCCGCTTCGGTTTCTGGATTAGCCCAATCACCCATGACGTCCGCTTCGACGACCTGAGCGAGATCCGACATGTCGCTGTCCCGGCGGAGCGCGGAAAACGATACGAGCTCCACTGCGTTTCGAAGACAGGCAGCATCACGGCAATCCCCTGCGGACTGCTCGTTCGCTCCACGGTGCCAGAGATCTTGGACAGAGCCGGGGCCAAAGGGGTAAAGACGTTCGACGAAGGGCCGTGATCTCGTCGACAACCCTCCGCGCTCATCGCGATGGCAACGGCGTCTGCGCGATCGCATATCCCAGCAGCAGCATCCGCAAGAATGGATTCGCCTCACCCGGCGCAAACGTGATCTCGACCGGGCCCTTGTTGCTGACGGTCGCGAGGACTTGATCAAGCTCGTTGAGCAAGCGGATGGCGGGATTGGCGCGTTCGACCAGCGCGAGCCGATGGCCTTCCGAGGAGACGATGGAGCAGGCATAGATGGTGCCGACGGCTCGCGCCTCGGCGTCTTCGACTTCCCAGATGCCGAGCATGCTCCAGGAGCGCGTCATGGTCATGAGATGCGAGGCGTCGTCGGTCTCGAAGATGTCGAGTTTGACGCGACGCAACCAGGAGAACCAGAACGTGCGCGGATCGCTTTCGAGCCGCACGCAACCGAGCGGCTGCCCGGCGCCATCGGTGATCGAGCGTGCCCACGCAGCGCCGTCGGCCTTCCATTCGTGCAGTAGTAGGGTAGCGTGTTCGAGCATAATCAGTGACGAGTGACAGGTGACGAGTGACGAGCAG
>DASRSQ010000863.1:0-2515 GCA_035656475.1 Gemmataceae bacterium
CGGTTAGTCTGATTCGGCATGCCGCTAGCGGGACCGATGCGGGACCGGCCAAGGCCGAGAAGACCGCCAAGTCCGCCAAGTCCGAGTTGTTCCCGCCGGGTGGCCCCAAGATTCCGCTGGGGCTCGTCGAGATCTTCTGGCCCGAAGACAATCCCTATTCGCCGGAAAAGGCAGAGCTCGGCTACCTGCTCTTCTTCGACAAACGCGTCTCGTCGGACAACACGGTGTCCTGCGCAACTTGCCACGCCCCCGATCACGCCTTCACCGACGCCATGCCGGTCTCCACCGGCATCGGTAGCCAAAAGGGGGGCCGCAACGCTCCGACCGTGATCAATCGCGTCTACGGCGCGTTGCAATTCTGGGACGGCCGGGCCAAGTCGCTCGAGGATCAGGCCAAGGGCCCGATCGCCAATCCGCTCGAAATGACCAGCGAGAAGAAGGCCGATCACGCCCACGAAGCCGCAGTCACGCGCCTGCGCAAGATCGACGGCTACCGCGATCGCTTCAAGAAAGTGTTCGGCACCGAGGACATCACGATCGATCACGTCGCCAAGGCGATCGCCACCTTCGAACGCATGGTCCTGTCAGGCAACTCCGCCTACGATCGTTTCAAGGCCGGCGACAAGGCTGCGATGAACGAGAGCCAGCAGCGCGGCATGAACATCTTTTTCTCCAACAACGCCCGCTGTGATAGCTGCCATGACGGCGCTGCCTTCACCACCAATCAATTCGCCAACATCGGCATCGGCATGGACAAGCCCAACCCCGACCTTGGCCGATACATCGTCACCAAGAAAGACGCCGACAAGGGGGCGTTCAAGACCCCGGGCCTGCGCGACATCGGCCGCACCGCCCCGTACATGCACGACGGCAGCCTGAAGACGCTCGAGGAAGTCGTGGAGCACTACGACAAAGGTGGCATCAAGAACAAGTGGCTGCACCAGGACGTCCGCCCGCTCAAGCTGAGCAAGCAGGACAAGACCGACCTGGTCGCTTTCCTGCACGCACTGAACGGCGAAGGCTGGCAGCAGTTCAAGGCCCCGACTGTGTTCCCGAAATAAGCGAGTCGCCTTGGCCACACGTCGAAAAATCCCTCCCGAGGACTTGCCATGACACGATGGTTTGCCGCCCTGCTCGTCGCCGTCACGATCACTGCCACGGCATCGGCCCAGGATGACACGATCAAGCTCAAGTTGACCGTGGACAAGCCGGGCTCGCTCGACTTGCCCATCGTCATTCCGCTCAGCGTGCCGAAGGCCGCGGCGATGATCGACGAAGTGGTCGTCGATGTCGTCACCGGCGCCGATCCGACGACCGTCGTCGGCCAGCTCACGCCCCCCGGCATCTTCACCGAATCGATCAAGGCCGATGGTGAAGGCAAGGTCCGCCGCGATTTGCACATCGTGCTGTCGAACCCGTGCCTGGAATTGGTCGTGCATCTCAAGCAGGCAAAGCCGCAGGTCACTCGATTTGCCTGGACCGACAAGGAAGGCGAATATCAGGAACTCAAGCTGACGCGCTCGGGCACGTTCACGCGGTTTCTGCGCTACATGGATCGGCCGTACGACACGTCCTCGCCGGCGGCGCGCGACAAGTCGTACAAGGTGTTCCACCATCTCTACGATCCGATCGGCAAGCGTCTCGTCACCAACGGCGGCTTTGCGGACGACAACATCGGCGATCCGAAAAAACTCTTATACCCGCACCATCGCGGCATCATGTACGGCTTCAACAAGTGCAGCTACGGCCCCGACCTCAAGTCGCACGCCGACACCTGGCACTGCCCGCCGCCCCCGACTGACAAAAAGAAAAACGTGCCGACCGCCCACGTCGCGCATCAGAAAACGCTCAGCACCGTGACCGGCCCCATCCTTGGCCGGCATCGCGTCCTGCTCGGCTGGTTCGGCGCCGGCGAGAAGCCATTCGCGATCGAGGAACGCGAGATGACCGCCTACAACCTCAAGGGCGGCACGCTGGTCGAATTCGCGTCGCGCCTCAAGACCACGGACGGCAAGATCCGCGTCGATGGCGACCCGCAACACGCCGGCTTCCAGTTCCGCGCGTCCAATGACGTCGCCGAGAAGACCAAGAAGCTCACTTACTACCTCCATCCCGACGGCAGCAAAGGTGAGATGGGCAAGGAACGCAACTGGCCGCAAGACAAGAAAATGGTTGATCTCCCCTGGTACGTGATGAGCTTCGTCCTCGACGATCAGCGTTACAGCGTCTGCTATCTCAATCATCCGACCAATCCGAAGGAAACCCGCTTCAGCGAGCGCGACTACGGCCGCTTTGGCGGCTACTTCCAGCGCGACATCACCGCGGACCAGCCGCTCGTCGTCACGTATCGCCTCTGGTTGCAAACCGGGGAGATGACCAAGATGCAGGCCGACAACCTGTACTGGGCATTCGCGTTGCCGCCGAAGGCCAAATAGTCCGGCTGGTCTGCCACGGGAGGGCGAGGCTCCTGCCGAGCTGGTACTTTCAGAATCTTGCAATATGTCAGATCACTGAT
>DASRSQ010000864.1:0-8035 GCA_035656475.1 Gemmataceae bacterium
GGGGGTATCGTGTCGGGTTGGGTCGATCCCGAGTTCAAGGCAGGCGGTTGCCCCGACTTCGAACCAGCCAAGTTGTTCATCGTCTCGGCGATCTTGGTTCCCATGTTCGCCACCGCTTGCTTCGCGATCGCCTGCGGATCGATCTTGTTGATCTCCGCGACCACTTCCGCCGCCGCCGCCTCTTCCAGAGCCGTTGCCCGCTCGAGCCCGGCGAGTAGCGTGTCCTGGATGAGGCCGGGGGAAAAATCCGCGCACGCCCTTGTCAAGGCGGTCCCCATGTCGAGGCCGACCCGGCCGTCGATCTTGGAGGCGAACTCGAGAGACTTCTCCTTCGGGATGCCCAAGATCGCCGCGACGACATCCAGCACCTGGAGCGGGTTGGACATCAGGGCAATGAACTTCTTCTGGCCGTCGGCGAACAACGTGAAGATGTCGATCACGCCAGCATCCTTGAGCCGCATTGCCGTGCCCCACGTGATCTTCAAATCGTGTTCCGTGCCGGTCGTGTCCTTGAACGTGGTCACCACCGGTGCGGGTGTCGTCACCACTGCTTGCGTCGATTCACTCATCTCAGTTGAATACTTTCGGTGTATAGAGAAAATTTCCTCTCAGTTATGCCGCTCGGGGTTCGGTCGCAGGCGCTGCAGCTTGTATGCTCGCAGCAGATGGCGGCCAGCCTCGATCTGGTTATAGACGGCCTCCGCTCTTGCCTTCGCCTCGGGCGTAGCGAGCGCTTTCGCAATGGCGTCGATCGCGGCGACCACCGCTTTGTCGCCCTTCGCATAGAGCTCCATCCAAGCCCCTGCTCCGGCACGAGTTTGTTCCTCAGCAAAGTGTTCGCTCAATCGGTTGGCCATTAGAAGTACTCCGTGTAATTCTTCGCCACCTGCCTCCGCGTTCGCGTTGACCGCTCCCGCGGCCTAGCGGACCTTGTCGCCTCGAACGCCTCGATCGCCTCTGGGGGAATCCTCCACATCGGACGCGATGCCCCAGGTGATCGGCAGTCGACGGCGCGAACAATGCCGCTGGCGATCATGGACAAAACCTTGTGGATGCCGATTCCGTACCTGGCCGCGAATTCGGCAGGCGACAGGCTCGCAGCGACAGGCTTGGTGCGCGTTCCGGTCACGCAGTCACCTCGGATTGACGGAGCGCGGAAAAGAACCTCTCAACCGCAGCCCTTGAGGTAAGCCACTTTTTGCCGCGCATGAACGCTTCGAGGCGAACGGTGCCCCCAGCGGCAGCCCGCATGCCTCGCTGAATCCAGCGAAGAACCGTCGTGAGATTCACCGATTCCTGATTCGCCAGCGCGACGAGATCAAGCCGGTCTCCGGATACCACTTCAACGACAACGCGTGGAGTAGTCTTGCTGACTCGCACTGCTAAGCCTCCTGTGTTTGGCCAGCAGCGGAAATGCAAAAAGCGGCAATCCTGCTGCTGGCGTTTTAGCCAGATGCAGGACAGCCGCTTGGTAGGCGGATTTGTTGGCGAACTTGTCGCCTCAGTCCTTCATCCACGCCTCAGACACCGTCAGCTCCGTCTCTCGGTGCCCACCTTGCAGCCCTATTCATGGTAAGGGTGACGTGGATGCGCGATCCCTATCGCGAATGGTTAGTTGTCAATGAAACACGATTATGCACATGTCTGCGAAAAAATTCAATGTCGTCTTTATGCATTGTCGGCGCAATGCCAGTTGTGGACATTTCAGACGCACACCGCTTCGTGTTCGAGCATGCCTGCGAGGATATTGTCAATGAAGCCCGACGAGAGAAATCCTGCCGTCATGTCGAGCATCTCACGAGCGGCAAGCATGGCATCGTCGAGCCGGTCACAGGTGTCCCCGTTGACCCTTGCCGACGCGTCGAGAGCTGCCTTGATGGATTGACTGGCGAGTTCGATAGCAAGGACCGCCCCTTCGGCATGGGGGATTTGACAGGCTGGCGACCACACTGGGCCAGCGTCTCCGTTCACGTGCGTGGCGATCGTCGCGAACACTCGATCGGGAACTGTGGGGCAGGCTCCGCCGATCACCTCTTCAAACATGCCGACAAAGATCATGATCGCGGCCCGCCAGGCGTACAGATCGCCGTCGTCGATGTGCTCCGTCATCTTCGCCGGCAAATCAGGAAAGTCCTCGATCGCTTCACCGAGGCGAGCACACGCAAGACGCATGGCCTCGACAGCATCCAGCAGACGTCGCCGGATCGGCATGGGCGGAATGGGTAGAATCAAGTTGCGCATGGGTTCCTCTCCCACTAGGTCAGCGCGTACCGGGGACGCTGACAGGTTTCGATGCCTGCCCGGGCAGGTTTCTATAGGCTAGTTGGTTACTTGCGAATTCCCGCTTGGCGAAGGATCCTGTCCGTTCGCGCGTCCCGCTCTCGGCATTCCGATGTCGTCAGCAACGGTGATCCGGTCGCGGGTTGCACTCGTTCCACCTTTGCGAGCACGTCGGCTCGGTCCATCCAGAAACGCCCGCCGATCCTCACCGCCGGCATCTTGCCGGCGGCGATCCAGCTCCGGATTGTGGTACCGCTGACCTTCAGCAGCTTCGCCGCTTCCTTTGGCGACACAGGATCGTCGGGCATGCGTGCGTCCGTCACGATCATCCCCCTACGTGGGCGACGACGCTGCCGCCGACGTCTGTGATCTCGGTGCCCTCGGCAAGAATGTAGCCGCGACCGACGATCCGGCCGGCGACCTGCATGCGGCAGAGATTGGCCAATGTCGATTTGAAGTGCCCGCTGATCTCAACGCCTGGCCGGTCCTTGCCGAGCCGGACCCACAAGCACTCGGCGGTGCGTGGTGTGTCGTCAAGGGCGAGGGCGATTTGCCCCTGCAGTTCGTTTAGCCTGATCGCATTTCCGACACGCAGTAGTGCTGGCATGGTGTTTCTCCTGATGCGTACTACTTCTTTAACCGCCGTGAACGAAACCCAAAAGGTCCGCAACGTCGGACAGGCGTCCGCCGTCACGCGAGCAGGTACCCGCCCTTGCCGTGCCTGATCAGGCCGACCAGTTCAAGCGTACGCATCGTCATGCGCATTCCGCCACCAGGTTTCTTGCCAAGCTTCGATGCGATCACGGAAAGCTTCATCGGTCGATCTGATCGCAGCAAATCGTAGATGCTTCGCATTGTTGGCGTGAGCCGTGCCAGGATCGCGGCCCTGGCATCCAAAGGCACTGCCGGTATCTCCGCTCGATCATCGGCGGTCGTGCGCGGACGTTGCGGCGTTCCGCTCAGAGCGATCGTGACGCTGATGCCGGTTTCATCGTCGCGGGCGTACACCGGCGGCAGGTCGGTCACAATGACTCCCCGTTCGATGAGTTCGGCCAGCAGCTGGTGGGCGTGCACGAGCGCACGCCGAGCGGCAGCGTCCATGATGGCACCGTTTAGGCGGACATAAGGAGGACGGTTTACGAAGTTCGGCAGACGGTTTTTCGTGATCGGCGGACATAGGCCTGCGCCGTGCTGAGGGCGAGGCCGAACCGCTCGGCAACGGCATGGGCGTTGGCACCATCCATTGAGTTGGAAGAAATTCCAACTGAAATCTCGCGCCGCACGCCCGTCGAACGAATCCAAGCGATGATGGCAGCAGAGCGGCCAGGCTTTCCCTTGCCGGGATCGGCGATGGCCATTGCCGGCGTCAGGCTGGCCCGCCCTGGCACCCGGGCGACCTCGGCCCGAAGGTCGGTCAACTCCCGTTGCTTGTCGCGAATTAGGGCCAGCGACGCATCGAAGCCAATCGCCGCGGCGAAGTAGGCGGCAGCGTCGAGCCGGTAGGCCAGATCATCCAGCTTGCCAGCGACGGCAGCGGCACGGATGGCGGGCATGGCCTGCAGGTTGATCGCTCCAAGGTCAGCCGTGCCAATCGCTCGCGTCAGCCGTTGCATGGCCAGCGAGTAGCAGTTGATCCGATAGGTGTCGAGGTCGGCACCCGTCCGAGTGTTGGGAGAATTCCCAACACTCACATCGCGCCGCGACGCTCAGTCAATCCGCCTTCACGGCGATGGTTGCCTGTCGAGCATCAGCCGGCACGGTCGCGGACATCTGCGTGTCGGACGTGTCTACGGCCAGCGAGAGGGCCAGGACGCGGGCGCCGATAGGCGTACCGCCGATGTCGTTTTCGTAGGCTTCCGCAAGGTCGTCGCGGTCCTTGGCAATCACATAGTCACCGCCACTGTCGATCATCACGTACAGGGTCACTTCGTGCATGGTTTTCTCCGAGGGTGAGGGGCGAGGGTGAGGGCAGAAGATTCCGCCGGGCGCGGCAAAGCCAGTCGCCGGCCCAGCGGCCACGTCGGCAACGTACCGAGTGAGCGGGTGGGGCTTCCTTGCCCCTCGATGATTCAGTCGCTGCCGCCAGCGCTGCACGCGGCTTGCAGGATCGCGATAGCCAGCTCGACGCCAGCCTTCGCGATGTCGCCGGCGAAGAGCCAGGTCAGCGGGCATCCGCTGTTGAACATGAGGCCAGCAACCATCAGCGTCAGACCGAAGACGCCAACGGCGGCAATCGCGGCCATCACCAGCACGTAGGCGAACGGGGCCAGCACCGAGCAAGACGCCAGAGTCAGGGCCACGCCGCCGATAACTGCCCACTGGGCCGCCTTGTCCATCGTCGCCTTGCGGCGTTCCCACGCGATGCTTTCCGCTTCGAGCTGACGGCGTTCGGCGTTCAGTTGATTCAAGGTCTTCATGGTCCACCATCCCTTTCGTTTCCCGCGTCAGGTCACCGTTGCCTGACGTAGAAAGTATATACGACCGTGTGCATACTTGGCAAGAGAAAAATATGCGAGGTTGTGCATTTTTAATAATTGGCCGCGTCCGGTGCGTCCGAACCTTGATTGTTTGTGCGACAGCGATTAGACTTATGGCATGGATGACACAGAAATTACTGCTCAAGAAGCTGCCGAAATTCTTGACGTGACGTCGGCTCATGTTCGCTGGTATCACCGCAACGGGCACTTGCCAGGGCGCCGGATCGGCAACCTGACGCTCGTGTTCAAGCGATCGGACGTTGAGGCGTTGGCGAAGAACAAGCCGCAGAAGACCGGCCGGCCGCCGAAGCCTGTCGAGGAGAAGCCAACGCCAAAGGCGACGCCGAAGCGGAAGAAAGGCGGGAAGTGATGAGCAAGGCCGACAGGGAACGCGCGCGTCACACGCGGATGTTCGAGCAATGGCTCGCGTGGTCAAAAAGCCGGTCGCCAGAGGACAAGGAATTGCAGCTTCTGGCGTATCAATTCGAGGATCGCCACTTCGCCGACATGACCCTCACCTCGCCAGCCGTACGGCGCAATCTGTTTCACTATGAAATCGAGGGCGACGCCGGCGGCTCGCAAGCGGTCGAGGGGGACGGGCCGTTTCTTGATCTGTGCTCAAAGCGCTGGATTCTTCGTGTAAGAACGCTTCCCGAAGGAGTCAGCGGCCAGTGCCATTATCGCAGGCACACAATCTCAGTGCGACGAGGGCTTGACGCCGTCGAGCACAAAGCGACGTTGCTGCACGAGATGATTCACGCCTACGAATCGCAGCTATCGGAACCGGTGCGGGAATGGCTGCTGCTCGATGCCCATAAGCGGATGGCAAAGCGGATCAAGCCGGCGGCGCTTCGTCGTTACATCAACGCCAGCACGCACTCCCTTTTTCACGATCACGGCCACGCCATCTTGTTCATGCTCAAATCACTTGAGCTCGATCTGCGCTTTGGCTGGGACCTGGGCACCGTGTTCGGCTACGGCCGCAAAGATTTGTTTGCCTGACGCCGCGCCACCGAACGGCGCCACCGGCGGGTACAGCTCGCGGATCGTCGGGACGCGCCAGCATGTCGAGCACAAGCCGCGGCCAGCTCGGGCCGAATACTGTTCACGACAATGACGGCATACGCGGAAGGGACGGCGCGGACGTCGCGGCGGCAGCGGCTTGCGGCTCGGCATGACGGAACTCCGGTAGATAGGGAAAACTACCGGGTGTAGCTACACCTGCGAGCAGGCATAAATAGGCATAAACCGACACTTCGCTGAACACGTCAAGATGTGCGTTTGATGTGGTAAAACACTGTGTCTACGTGGCTTTTTGGCTGCCGACCAGAGCAGGCTGAAATTGCCTTATGAGTCCCCTGCTCTGCCGTTGAGCTATAGGCCCTTTAGGCTTTGGGTCGTCGTTTCGATTACGCGACAATCTCCTGCGAGGGGATGGACGGCCATGTTATATACGCGAGTCGTCAAGATTTCATCGTCGAACAAACCTACGGAATAATTCTTATGAACTCAGAGAGGTGCCTGCGCCATCTGTGCTATTTTGCGACGTAGCCCTTGTCCGTTTTCTCCTCGATCAATTCCTCCGCATACCTCTGCGCGGCTGCATCGTCGGCGAACGACTTCGTTTTTGTCTGGCCGCCGGCGCCGATTCGGCCGTAGCGCACCGTCACGTCCGTGCCGGCGGTTTCAATTTCCCAGAACTTGCTGCTCTTGCCTTCGACAAACTCGAAGTAGCGTTTGCCCGAGGAGGACGCCTTCGGCTCGGGTGCCGCCGGGACTGGTTTCGCGGGCGCCGTCTGGACAGGTTTCGGCGTTTCCTGGTTCATGGCGACGGTCGCCGCTGCGCCGGCGCGGATGCCGACGTAGGACGGAAAACGTGGCACGCCGGCGTCGGTGAGTTCCTGATAGCGGAACGTGATCGCGGTGCCAATTGTTGGCGGGTACTCGCGCTCGGCGTCGGAGAAGCCGGTGCCGACCGAGAATTTCGTGCCGTCCGGAAGTTGCACGAGTAGGGCGCCGAGGCGGCCCTTGTGCCGGCCGGCGCCGGGTTCGTGGCCGAGCACCGTCGCTTCCGCATCGTGAAAGGACTTGATCTTCAGCAGCGTGCTCGATCGGCCGACGACGTACTTCGATTCGGGTTGTCGTAACATGAGTCCTTCGCCGCCGAGCGCCTCGACGCGTGCCAGCTCTCGCCGCAGATGATCAAGGTCCTTACAGAGCTCGTGGGCGTGTGCGAGAGCGTACGGTGGTTGGTTCTTCTTGACGATCTGCTCGATCGCCTTCACGCGGTCCTCGAAGCGGGCGGGGGCGGCGGGGGCGTCGAACATCAGGAAACGAATTTCTTTCCAGTGGTCCGACTTGTCCTGCCGGCGTACGATGCCGACGGTGCGTTGGAACTTCTTGCGTTCGATCCAGAATTCGCCGTCGAGCGGTTCGTTGGGCAGGCCGGCACAAAACCAGTCGGGCGCGTGCAGCGGGTTGCCGAGACGCGAGAGGAATTCTTTGCCGGTCCAGTAAGCGCGCACGCCGTCGAGCTTTTCGGACATCCACCAGCCGGCGAGGTTCATCGCGCCGTCCCACCGTTCGGCCAGGAGCAGCGGCGACCCCTCGGGCTTGTCTTTCGTCGGCCGTTCAATGGCCGAGCCATTGCTGCCGATGCGTTCGTCCTCGGCCGCGTCGCCACGGAGCTTGCGGAGGTGTTTGCAGGTGCGTTTCTCGATGCCGAGTGACTGGTTTCGCCACGCGGGACAGGTGCAACTGTAGACGCCGCCGACATTCTTGAGCACGTACGGCTTCGAGCCGGAACCTTGCATTTCGATCGATTCACCATCATCGAGATCGGGCATGAGGGCCTCCTGAAATGGTGAAGTGAGTGTAGCCGATTGCCCCGCGAACGCAAGCTCCGTTGCGGCGCGTTCGAAACCCCGCTGCTAATTTGTCGGATGCGCCCATGCGCGCAATGGGCACATCTCACCAGACGGCCGATGCTTGTCGATTGACAAACTGGACCTGCACGCCGTCCTCATGGAGGAGCAACTTTGACACGGAGGCAAGGTGGATCTCGAAGCGGTGAATGAAATCAAGCGGGATGCCAAGCAAGCTGCACAGAGTTGCCCGGATCACGTCGCCGTGCGTCACCAGTGCGATGGCGCCTGCGGGAGTTTCCTGCGCGTACACTTCGAGCAGGCCTCCCATGATGGCCAGGTTCTTCAAGAAAGTGATGATCTACACCGTTCGCTCGGGGCCCTGCAGGTCCCAAAAGTGATGGAAGACCAGCG